>JBKOZX010000122.1:0-7097 GCA_046726115.1 Actinomycetota bacterium
CGCTGGGGGCGCTCATCGAACGGGTCCTGATCCGGCTGATCGTCAACTCGACGCTCGTCGTCCAGCTCGTCGTCACGCTCGGCCTCATGTTCGCCTTGATGGGGTTGGCGGTCACTCTCTGGAACCCGACCTCGGAGTCGCGCTCGATCGACTTCTTTTTCGGGAGTAGCGGCTTCGAGATCGGCAGCACGTTCGTCCTCTGGCACCGCTTCATCACGATCCTCGCCGCGGTGGCCATCGCGATCTTCCTGCGCCTCCTCCTCTACCGGACTCGCATCGGCGTGACGATGCGGGCGGTGGTCGACAACCGCAACCTGGCCGGCCTCCACGGCGCGCGTCCCGAGGCGGCGTCGATGCTCGCGTGGGCCATCGGCTCGTCGATGGCGGCGGTCTCGGGCATCCTGCTGGTGTCCGAGCTCGGCCTCCAGGTCGACGCGCTCACGCTGCTGATCATCAACGCGTTTGCGGCCGCGATCGTGGGTCGCCTGAAGAGCCTCCCCCTCACCTACATCGGCGGCATCCTCCTGGGCGTCGTGGTGACGTTCCAGACGAACTTCCTCGACTGGTCGGGCCGCTTCTCCACGACAAACTTCGCGGTTCCGACGATCTTCCTGTTCATCGCGTTGCTCGCGGTGCCGCAGGCCCGCATCGCGCTGCGCCGGGCTCCGCCCGACCCGAAGCTCCACCAGCCACGGGTCCCGAAGATCTGGGAGACGGTGCTCGGCATGGCGGCCGTGTTCGTCGGCGTGTGGTTCATCACGCGCGGCATGGGGGAGGTCAACCTCAACCGCGTGACGCTCGCGATTGTGGTCGCCATTCTGATGCTGTCGCTCGTGCCCCTCACCGGCTGGGCCGGTCAGGTGTCGCTGGCGCAGATCACGTTCGCCGGTGCGGGTGCGTTCGCGATGTACCAATGGGCGCCGTTCGGGAGCGGGAGCCCGGTGGGCCTGGTGGCGGCGGCCGCGTTCGCGATCCCGTTCGGGTTCCTGATGACGATCCCCGCGTTGCGGCTCCAGGGGTTGTATCTCGCCTTGGCGTCAATGGCGTTCGCCCGGATGGCCGAGTCCCTGTTCTTCGACCAACCCGAGGTGTTCGGCAACGGGGCGAAGCGTGTCGCCCGGCTTTCAGTGTTCGGCTACCGGTTCACGGACCAGCGCGCCTACCTGCTGCTGGTGACCGCCATCTTCGGTGTCATGGCGGTGTTCGTCGTCTGGTTGCGCCGGGGCCGGTTCGGCCGGCGGCTCATCGCGCTTCGCGACAGCGAAGCCGCGTGCGCCACGCTGGGCGTAAACCGCTTCACGACGAAGCTCGCGGTCTACGGGCTGGCGGCAGCCATGGCCGGGTTCGCCGGCGCGCTGCTCGGCATGCAGCGGGGCACGGCGGCCACCCAGGACTTCGCGCTGCTGAGCCCGCTGGCGATCCCGATCGTGCTGCTCGTCGTGGTGGGCGGGGTCGAGACGGTCAGCGGTGCGCTCATCGGCGGGATCACGTACATCCTGTTCGTCGTGACGAAGGAGAACTTCGACACGTCGTGGCTCATCTGGGTCGGCGTCATCGTCGGCCTCACTGTCGCGATCATCCTGTTCTCCGAACTACGCGTCAGCCTCGGGCGCCGTGGTGCCATCGCCGCCTTCAGCGGCGCCCTCATGGGCATCGGCGCGTTCCTGATACTCGACGCCACCTTCCAGACGTCCTGGCTCGCCGCGCTCGAGCGGCTCGGTCCGGGTTTGCTGGCCATCAACGTGGCACTCCGACCCAACGGCGCGTCGGTCGAGCTGGGGTTCGCGCTCGCGCCGCTCTTGCCCTGGCGTGGCGACGCGCGCCGGGCCTTCATGGCCGAGATGCGACAGCGCATCGGCATGGGCGGTCCACCGCGCGGCGCGCCTCCCGGAGAGCCGCTGACGGCGCCACTGCCGGCCGGTGTGGGCGGGGAGAAGGCGTCCGAACCGGCCGGCGAGCCCCGCGAGAGCGGGGTCAGTTGGAAGGCGCCGACCTGACATGGCGCTCCTCGATGTCTCCCAGGTGTCCGTCAGCTTCGGCGGCCTGCAAGCCCTGAGCGACGTGTCGATCGACGTCGAGGTCGGTCACGTCACGGGCCTGATCGGTCCCAACGGCGCGGGCAAGACGACGCTCTTCAACGTGGTCACAGGGCTGCTCGGCCCCAACTCGGGGCGAGTGGACCTCGACGGCCGCGACATCACGCGCCGCAAGCCCCACCAGCGTGCCCGCCTCGGGATCGGCCGGACGTTCCAGCGCCTCGAGACCTTCGGCAGCCTGACGGCCCGCGAGAACGTCCTCGTCGCGGCCGAGATGCGCCGCGGTTGGTCGCGCGACCGCTCGCGCTCACCGGGTGTGATCGCCGACGAGATCCTCGAGCGCGTTGGCCTCCAAGCTGTCGCCGACGACCGCGTCGACCGGCTGCCCACGGGCACCGCCCGCCTGGTGGAGTTGGGGCGCGCGCTCGCAACCGAGCCGCGTGTGCTGCTGCTGGACGAGCCGTCGGCCGGTCTCAACGAGTCCGAGACGGGGACGCTCGGGACGCTGCTGCGCGAGGTCGCGGGTTCCGGGCTCGCGGTGCTGCTGGTCGAGCACGACATGGCTTTCGTGATGGGCACGTGCGCACGCATCCACGTCCTCGACTTCGGCCGGATCATCTCCGTCGGGACCCCCACCGACGTCCAAGCCGACCAGACCGTCCGGGCGGCCTACCTCGGGGAGGCCGAGGAACACCCGCAGAAGTCGCCGGCCGCGACTTCGAGCGACGGCGACGCCACCCGGCAAGCCAGGCCACCCGCAGTCGAGCTGCGCGACGTCAGCGCGGGGTACGGGACCATCGACGTGCTGCACGGCGTGAGCCTCATGGTGCCGACGGGATCGGTCTTCGCCCTGCTCGGACCGAACGGCGCCGGCAAGTCGACCACGCTCAAGATCGCCAGCGGGCAGATCGCGCCGAGCTCGGGCGAGGTGCTGCTCTTCGGTGAGTCAGTCGGCGGCAAGTCGTCCGACGCGCTCGCGCGCGCTGGTGTGTGCGCCATCCCGGAAGGCCGCGGGATCTTCCCGAACCTCACCGTCACCGAGAACCTGCGCATGGCGACGTACACCGGGCCGCACCTGGGCGAGCTCGAGGAGCGGGCGTTCACACGGTTCCCGCGCCTGCGCGATCGGCGCAAGCAGCTCGCGGGGACGCTCTCGGGCGGCGAGCAGCAGATGCTGTCGATGGCGCGCGCGCTCACGACCAACCCGAAGGTGCTGCTGCTCGACGAGCTGTCGATGGGCTTGGCGCCCATCATCGTCGAGGAGCTCTACGAGATCGTGGCCCGCATCGCGGCCGAGGACGTGTCGATCCTCATCGTCGAGCAGTTCGCGCACGAGGTGCTCGATGTGGCCGAGACCGCCGCCATCATGCTGCACGGCACGATTCAGCTCGTCGGCGCACCCCACCAGATCGCCGCCGAGCTCGACGCCGCCTACCTCGGGTTGGCCCAGCAGAACTAGATGCGTGCGCTCGGGTCCAAATAGTCCCCCTACGCACGCATCGAGAGGGCTATGGCGCGGTGTCGTCGCCGCGTTCCAACCCGTACTTGCGGAACGGACCGAAGAAGCCGTGCTCGTGCAGGCCGTAGCCGGTGGTGTCGCCGGTCTCGAAGCGGGCGACGTGGTCGACGATGCCGTACCACCCCCACGTCTCGAGCTCGTCCATGTCGCGCTCGACGCCCTGCACGACGACCGGACCCTGGTACATCCCGTGGCGCCAGTCCTCCTCCAACCCGTAGCCCGTGCCGACCGCGAGAAACACGTGCGTCAGCGGCGTCACCTTCACGTCGAAGCCCCCGCCGGGCGCCTCCGGGAACGACAGCACCGATGACGACACCATCCGGGTGCCGGGCACGAGCGTGTGCTCGAACTCGGGGCGGCCCAGCCATTCCGGCTCCCGTGCCGGGTCGGCCCAGATGCGCACCGCCTCTTCCGTCGGGCGCTCACCGTCGTCGGTCTCGTTGAGGATGTAAAGGAGGGAGAAGTCCGGGAACTGCATCGGCGCGTAGTTCCACATGCCGCCGAGCTGACCCTCGCCCTGGCGGATCCCGGGGTGCTCGGCCTCGCCCACCGGGCGCACGCCCCACGAGCGGTCCCGCGTGCCCCACCACCGGTCGGGCGTGATGTCGAAGTGCTCGCCGCCGACCTCGAGCGTCCCCGACCAGAAGCCGGTCTGGGCGAAGCGCATGGTGTCGAACAGCACCCGGCCGTACTTGCGGATGTACTGGCGCGGCTCGAGGAACGCCTCGATCGCGCCCTCCCACGTCAGGTCGCAGGCGATGCCGTGCTCCGTCGGCTCGAGCACCAGGCGCACCTTCCGCAGCCCCTCGATCACCTCCACCCGGAACGGCCCCACGCTCGTGTCCATGCGGTCGCCGAGCTCACGCGACGCCCGCACGACGCGGTGCTTGTCGCCCCGGCGCACGCACGCGAACGCGTCCTGCACGCCGAGGTTGGGGTACTGGCCGATCCCGATGATCAGGAACAGCTCGTCGCTGCACCCGTGCAGGTTGAAGTAGTAGCGGTCGTAGAAGTTGCGGTCGCTCGTCCCGACGTTGCGGATCGGCTCGGCGATCTGGTGCAGCGGGTAGTCGTCCATCGGCGAGAGCATGCGGGCGCTGCCTCCTTACTTGCCTTGCAGTCGGTTATCTCTCGGCGTGAGGCCGAGCTCGGTCAGGAACGGGCGCGAGTACACGACGCGACCGGTCATCGTGGCAGGATCACACGTGGCGAGGGCGAGGGCGGCGTCGGCGATCAGCTCGACGGGCTCGACGATGTCCGGGCGCTCGTCGAGGAGCGAGCCGAGGTGGGCCTCGGCGCCGGGCGTGCGGACCGCGGCCACCGGCGCCAGCGAGTTCACGGCGATGCCGTCGTCGTAGACCTCGGCGGCCAGGCCCGCGGTGATCCGCTCGAGCGCGGCCTTGGTGGAGCCGTACAGCGTGCTGGTCGCGCCGAGCTTGATCCCGGGGTCGAACGGCGGTCCCTTCGGACGGCGCGAGGTCGCGCTCGAGATGTTGACGATCCAGCCGCGACCGCGCGCCCGCATCCCGGGGATGACCTGCTGCGCGAGGTCCACCGGCGCATGGACGTTCAGCTCGAACAGGACGCGGCGGCGCCGCAACGGGAGCTCGGCCGTCGGCGCGTAGAACGCGGCGGCGGCGTTGTTCACGAGGATGTCGACCGGGCCCAGCGCCGCCTCGACCTCGGGCACGACCCGTGCTCTGGCGTCGGCGTCGGAGAGGTCCGCCGGGATCGCCACCGCCTTCGCACCGAGCGCCTCGATGCCGTCGACGACCTCGCGCAGCGATCCTGGGAGCGTCGGATGGGCGTCGAGCGTGCGGGCGGTGACGGCGGCCGCGGCGCCTTCACCGGCGAGCCGGAGCGCGATCGCGGCGCCGATACCCCGGCTGGCGCCGGTGACGAGCGCGACCCGCCCGTCGCACGCGCCCATCACCGGGACGACCTAGACGGGAACGGCGTCGTGGGCGCGGCCGATCGGGCGCTCCCGTGGGCCGCGGGCGGCGACGAAGGCCTCGCGCTGCCGCTGGGTGCTGTGGATCGGGTCCTTGTCGAAGATCGGGATCAGCTCGCTGCCGAACGTCTCGATCGACTCGACCGCGATCTCGATCGGCATCGTGGAGGACAGCTGGCCGAACACGAGCTGGTCAGCGCCGGTGTCGACGTACCCACGCACCGCTTTCTCACATTCCTCGGGCGTGCCGACCACGACGCGCCCCGCCTGGATGCGCTGCTCGAGGTCGTCGGGCGTCGGCTCGGGGATCAGCTCCGGCCAATCGGGCACGAAGGGCGGCTTCGGAAACGTGTCGAGGTAGTGGAACACGAGGCTGTTCTGGTAGCTCGCGTTCATGTCGCAGGAGATGTCGCGCGCCTTCTGCCCGTCGTTCAGGCACAGCATCTGGCTCGTGATCATCACGTTGTTGTTCACGTACTCGCCGACCGGCTCGGCCTGGTCGATCGTGTTCTTGTAGATCTCGACGAGCCCCTTGAGCTGGTCGGGCGCGCCCATCGCGAAGCACAGCACGCCCACACCCATCCGGGCGGCCTTCTCGAACGTCGACGGGTTCCCCGCGGCGATCCACAGCGGCGGGTGTGGGTCGGTGTACGGCTTCGGCAGCACGTTGCGCGGCGGCATCGAGAAGAACTCACCGTCGAAGCGGTAGTCCGTCGTCGACCACATGCGCTTGAACTGCGGGAACACCTCGTCGACCATCATCTTGGTGAGCTCGGGGTCCTCGATCCCGAAGCCCTTCTGCTCGGTACTGGACGAACCGCGGCCGACGCCGAACTCCATGCGGCCCTCGCTGAGGTGGTCGATCATCGCCACCCGCTCGGCGACGCGGGCCGGGTGGTTCACCGGCGGCGTGATGTTGAAGATCCCCGAGCCGAGATGGATGCGCTCGGTCACGCCGGCGAGGTAGGCGAGGAACGACTCGTTCGCCGAGAGGTGCGAGTACTCGGTGAGGAAGTGGTGCTCCGTCGCCCACGTGTACTTGAACCCGGACCGGTCGGCGGCCTTGGACCACGTGATCTCGTCCATGAGCCGCTCGTGCTGGACGACCTGGGGGTCGGGGACCCCGTCGGTCACCTGATGGGGCACGTACAGGCTGTTGAAGATCCCGAATTCCATCGACACGCCCCCTCCGCGGCTCGACCGGGTGAGACGCTACCGGTCCCCGGCCGGAATTGCAACAGGTTCCATTTTCGGTGCGGGCCCGCCGCTAGCGGGCGGCCCCGCTCATCGCGGCGATGTCGGCGATGCGGACGGGCCGTTCCGGTCGCGGCTGCGGCGTGCCCGAGCTGCGGGGCGTGGTGTCGACCCCGGCCGCCTCGGCCCGCAGCGCGCCCACCGTGCACCGCTCCGGCGGCCGGTGCGCGAACGGGTCGAACCGGAAGTGGCGCATCGCGTTCTCGCTCCCGATCATGCGCATCTCGTCGTCGGGGACTCCCTCGAGCTGCTCGGCGAACGCCTCGGGGGAGTTCGGCCACGTCGAGTCCGAGTGCGGGTAGTCGACCTCCCACGTGATCGTGTCGATCCCCACCTC
>JBKOZX010000123.1:0-3243 GCA_046726115.1 Actinomycetota bacterium
GTGGCCGAGCCCGACGACACGTTCGTCGGCACCGTCAACGAGGACTGGGCCGTCGAGTCGATGGCGGGCGACATCTTCCTGCTCGGCACGCACTCCTGGCAGATCCGCCGCATCGAGCCCGGCGTCGTGCGCGTGCGCGACGCCGCCGGCGCCTTGCCGACCATCCCGTTCTGGCTGGGAGAAGCCCCTGCCCGCACGGTGGAGCTCTCGGCCGAGGTGTCCGAGCTGCGCCGGCACGTCGACGAGCTGCTCGCCGACGGCCGTCCCGACGACGCCCGCCAGTGGCTGATCGACGCCGCCGGCATCCCGCGCGAGGCCGCCGTGATGATCGTCGACTACCTCGCCGCCGGTCGGGCCGCCCTCGGTGCCATGCCGACCCAGCAGCAGCTCGTCCTCGAGCGGTTCTTCGACGACACGGGCGGGATGCAGTTGGTCGTGCACTCGCCGTACGGCGGTCGCATCAACCGTGCGCTCGGCCTGGCGCTGCGCAAGAAGTTCTGCCGCACGTTCGACTTCGAGCTGCAGGCGGCCGCAACCGACGACGCGATCGTGCTCTCGCTTGGGCTGCAGCACAGCTTTCCGCTCGAGGAGGTGCCGCGGTACGTGAGCAGCCGCGCCCTCGACGACACGCTCGCGCACGCCATCCTCGACTCCCCGATGTTCCAGGCCCGGTGGCGCTGGAACCTCAACCGGTCGCTGATGGTGCTGCGGTTCCGCAACGGCCGGCGCAACCCGCCGCCGATCCAGCGCATGGAGTCCGACGACCTGCTGGCGGCTGTGTTCCCGCAGGCGGCCGCGTGCCAGGACAACGCCACCGGCCCGATCGAGATCCCCGACCACGTGCTGGTGCGGGAGACGATCGGCGACACGCTGCACGAGGCCCTCGACATCGAGGGCCTGCGCGTGCTCCTCGAGGGGATCGAGGGCGGCGACGTCACGGTGCACTGCGTCGACACGACGGAGGCGTCGGCGCTGTCGCACGAGATCATCAACGCCCGGCCGTACGCGTTCCTCGACGACGAGGAGTTCCAGAACCGCCGCACCAACGCCGTCACGCTGCGGCGCGGCCTGACGGTCGACCTCACCGCGATCGGATCGCTCGATCCCGACGCCATCGCGCAGGTCCACTCCGAGATCGCGCCCGAGCCCACCACGGCCGACGACCTGCACGATCTGCTGTCGTCGCTCGTGCTCGTGCGGCCCAATGAGGCCTGGCAACCGATGTTCGACGAGTTGACCGCCCGCGGGCGCGCCGACGTTGTCGAGCACGACGGCGTCGACCTCTGGTGCACGACGGAGGCCCGTGACGATGCGGCTGGCGCGCTCGCCGGCGACGACGTCGCCACCGCGAGGGCGATCCGCGGACACCTCGAGATCTCCGGCATCACCACCGCCGACGATCTTGCCGCGACGACGACCCTCACCTCCGGCTCGGTGGCGTCCGCGCTCGCGGCGCTCCAGCACGAGGGCTTCGCGATGCAGGGCACATACCGGCCCGACACGAAGGACGCTGAGTGGGTGGCGCGCCGGCTCCTGGCGCGCATGCACTCGTACTCCCGGCGGTCACGGCGCGATCGGGTCGAGCCGGTCACCGCCCAGGACTTCATGCGGTTCCTGCTCCGTTGGCAGCACGTCGCGCCCGACACGCAGCTCACCGGCGAGGCCGGGCTCGTGTCGGTCATCGAGCAACTGCAGGGCTTCGACAGCGCCGCCGTCACCTGGGAGCCGGACCTCCTCGCGCGCCGGCTCCGACACTACGAGCCCGCGTGGCTGGACCGGCTGTGCCACGACGGCGACGTCGCCTGGCTCCGGCTCACGCCCGGCGCGCGCGAAGCCGACGCGCCGGCAGGCGCGCCCTCGAAGGCCACACCGATCGCGGTCGTGTTCCGTGCCGATCTCGGCTGGCTGCTCGACGCCGCCCGCCAAGGCGCCGAGCTTGCCGAGCCCACGGTGGGGGCGACGGCAGAGATCGTGCAGGTGCTGCGGGACAGCGGCGCATGCTTTGCAACCGACCTCGTCGCCGCCACCCGTCGCCTTCCCGACGACGTCGAGCGAGGCCTCTGGGACGGCGTGGCGCGCGGGCTCGTCATGTGCGACGGCTTTGGCGCCATCCGGGCCCGCATCAGCGGCGTCCGCAGCGCGTCGGACGGGCGGCGCATGGCGCGGCTGCGGCGCGGCACCCGCACCGGGGGCACGTCGCCGGGCCGCTGGTCCGTCGTGCCGGGAGGCAGCGACGACGTGGATCGCGACGAGCTCGCCGAGGCCGTCGCCGAGCAGCTCATCAACCGGTGGGGCATCGTGTTCCGAGACCTGGCCGTCCACGACTCGCTGCGGATGCCGTGGCGCGACATCCAGTGGGCCCTGCGTCGGCTCGAGGATCGCGGGCTCGTGCGGGGCGGCCGGTTCGTCAGCGGCTTCAGCGGGGAGCAGTACGCGCTCCCGCACGCGGCCGACGAGTTGACGCGGGTCCGGAAGATGGCCCGTTCGGGCGAGCGGGTTGTCGTGAACGCGACCGACCCGCTGAACCTCGTGGGCCTCATCGTGCCCGGGACGACCGTGCCGGCGGTGCGGACGAAGCGCGTCGTCTACCTCGACGGCGTCGCGGAGAGCGTCGACGCGCCCGTCGCAGATACGGCCTGATCGGTCGGCGTCGGAACAGCGCCGGGGAGGCCGCTCGGGACAGCGGCGCCAAGTGCCTCGCGTTGCCGCGCTGCGTTCTCGGCAGCGGCCACCCGGGCCTCCCCGACGACTCGTCCCCGAATCGGTCCGCTCGTCAAGGAGCGTAGTCACAAAATTCATGGAATGAATCGTGAACCTGCGCCCGCCTCGATAGGAGTCGCGTTGGGCAATGCCGTCGAGCGTTACCGGGGTCACGATCTTCCCGGTGAGGGGCGCACCGGTCGCATACTCGGTGCTCACGCGGAACGGCGCGTACCAGGCGATTGCCATTGGGGTCGAGGAGTTCTTGACCACACGCCGGAAGCGTCTCACAGATCAGCTTTCAAGGATCTCACGGCGTGCATCGACAATGCCTCTTCGACTTCGTGGGACTGCCCGATACGGACGACGAACGACGTTGTCGTTACGATGCCCGCCGACCTCATGGATCGAATGGAGTGGTGACCTCCGGAGACGCCGTACAGTTTGCCGGCGTGGGCTCCGAAGGCATGAAGCGCAGGGGACGGCGGCATCTTCGCAAGATCCGGCGGTCCCCGGGTGAGCTTGCAACCGACGAACTCGGAC
>JBKOZX010000124.1:0-21298 GCA_046726115.1 Actinomycetota bacterium
ATCGAGTACCTCCCGATCGCAACCGTCCCCGGCATCCCGGCCGCGATCACGCAAGCGGCGCGAGCCGACGTCTGGACGATCGGTCTCGACGCGGACGGCGACGTGACGATCGACGATCTCGCGGTCGCAGTCCGGCCGTTGATGCTCGTCTTCGGTGCCGAAGGGCGCGGGTTGTCGCGCCTTGCACGCGAGCGCTGCGATGTACTCGCCCGTATCCCGATGCACGGTCGTGTCGCATCCTTGAACGTCGCTGCCGCCGTGGCTATCGCGTGCGCGGCAATCGCGCGCGTGCGCACGACTAGCCTTGATGCGTCGCCGGAGTAGCTCAGTCGGCAGAGCAGCTGATTTGTAATCAGCAGGTCGTCGGTTCGAATCCGACCTCCGGCTCGCCGCTTTTATCGCAACTCTTCGGCGCCGTCGCGAGCTCCGGCTTTGCTCCGGCGGTCGGCAAAGCCGCCGCCTCCGCGCCCCCCGGATCTCGAAATGCTTGCTCTTACCGCCGTCAGCGACCAGGATCGGGACCAGATGGGCCTTTCGGCGCGTGATCGCGCGATCCTGGACTTCGAGCGGACCTGGCGCCGGGAACCCGGCCCGAAGGAGACCGCTATCCGAGAGCACCTTCGCATGTCGCCGTCTCGTTACTACGAGTTGCTGAGCGCGCTGCTCGGCGATTCCGACGCGCTGTCGTACGACCCGCTCACGGTCAAGCGCGCGCAGCGAGTGCGCAACCAACGCCGGCGGGTTCGCATCGAGGGTCGACGCGCCGATCTGCCCAATCTGTCGCCGTCGCAAGCTCCGGCTTTACGGCAACGGTCGGCAAAGCCGCCGTTGCCGGGATCGCGGTGACTGGGTTGGCGGGCCGCGGCCGTTCACGTGAGGGTCCTGCCGTGAACTCGGCAGTGCGCGGGGCGGGGCTGGTGGGTCTCGCGGTCATTCTCGGCATCATCCTCCTGCAGGTCATCGACAAGGGCCCGTCGAGTGGCACCAGCAGCAGCTCCTCGTCGGGAAGCGCGAGCACGACGACCCCCGCGACCACACCCAAGACCGGCGGCGGCACCGCGACGTCGACGCCCGCGACCACCGCCAAGGGTGGCGGCGCCAAAGCACGCGGCGAGGTACGTGTTCTCGTGTTCAACGCGGGCGCGGCAGCCGGCGCCGCCGCCAACATGACCAACAAGCTGCGCACGCTCGGCTATCAGCTCGCGCCCCCGTCGAACGCGAACCCCCGCCGGGGCACGGCCGTGCAGTGCAAGCCGGGCTTCGACAAAGAGGCGACGCAGCTCCAAGGCGATGTCGGGCCGGGCACGACCGTCGAGCCGTTCGCGAATCCGGCGCTACCGGGCACCGAGAACGTGAACTGCGTCGTTCTGCTCGGCCAGTAGCCGAGCATCAGTGAGCTTGCCGGAGCCGCTGCTCCCACTGGCAGCCGAGCCCCGAACCGCAGCGGTGCTCGTCGACTTCGACGGCTCGATCTCCGCGATCGTCGACGATCCCGCGGCGGCGCGCGTGCTGCCGGCTGCACGTGAAGCGCTCGGCGCCCTGGTCGGTGTGGTCGCGACCGTCGGCGTCGTGAGCGGCAGGCCGGTGGAGGTCCTCGCCCGGGAGATCGACCTGCCCGGGGTCGCGTTCGTCGGTCAGTACGGGCTCGAGCGCATGGTCGACGGGCGCGAGGTCGTCGACGCCCGCGTCGAGCCCTTCCTACCCGCCGTCGCGGTGGCCGCCGACGAGGTCGAGCGCGAGCTGCCCGGGCTGCTCGTCGAGCGCAAGGGAGGGCTGGCGGTGACGGTCCACTGGCGCACCGCGCCCGAGCGCGAGGGCGACGCCGTTGCCGCGGTCGAGCGCATCGCCGAACGGCATGGCCTCATCGTCATGCCGACCCGGATGGCCCGCGAGCTGCGGCCTCCGGTCTCGGCCGACAAGGGAACCGCCGTGGTGAGTCTGCTCGACGGCATCGCCTCGGCGTGCTTCGCGGGTGACGACCACGGCGACATCCCCGCGTTCGAAGCCCTCGATCGTCTCGCGGCGCGCGGGGCCCTCGAACACGCGGCGCGCATCGTCGTGCGCTCGTCCGAAACGGCACCTGACCTCCTCGCCCACGCCGATATCGTCGTCGACGGGCCCCCGGGCTTGGTGTCGCTGCTCGAGCAGCTCGCAGACGCGGCTACGCGCGCGCAGCGCTGATCTGCGCGTGCAACCAGGTGCCCGGCGTGTGCACAGATGCGAGGTCGCGCAACCGGGCAGCCTGCTCGCGCTTCGCTTCGGCCGGCATGGTGAACGCCTCGTGCAGCGCTCGCGCCGTCTGGTCGAGGTCGTACGGGTGCGCGGCCAGCACCGCCGGTGCGAGCTCGTCGTACACACCGGCCTCGGGCGACAGGCACACGACACCGTCGCGCCGGTTCACGATCGGCCCCTCCTTGGCGACGAGGTTGAGCCCGTCCTTGAGCGGGTTCACGAGCAGCGCGTCGTAGCGGGCGTACCCGGCGACGCTGCGCGGGAAGTTGTCGCGCAGGTCCATCACGACGGGCTGCCAGTCGCGCCGCCCCCACCGCTCGTTCACACGCGCCGCCGCCTGCTCGACCTCCTGCCCGTACGCCTGGTACTCGGGAAGGCTCTGGCGCGACTCGTTCAACATGGCAATGAACACGACGCGCTCACGCCACTCCGGTTCGAGCTCCAGGAGACGATCGAACGCCAGGAACCCGCGCACGATGTTCTTCGACGGCTCGACTCGGTCGCTGCGCAGCAGGAGCCGCCGGTCGCCGAGGTACTCGTCGAGCGCATGGAGCTCCGCCCGCCCGTCGGGTGAGTCGATGGCTTCGGCGAGGTCGGCAGGGTCCGGACCGAGGGGCGCCGCGAACGCCGGAGCCCGCGGGGCATCCGCCCCGAGCACGATCGCCGCGCAAGCCTCGTACGCGAGCGCCCACCGCGTCGTATGGAATCCGCTGGGCACGGTCGCCATCGAGCCGCAGATCGCTCGCCCGATGTCGTCGGGGAGGACGCGGATCGAGTTCGGTCCGCAGAACGGCGTGTGCGTGAAGTGCACCACCCGCAGGTCCGGCCGGCGCGCGTACAGCTCACCCGGCACGAGTGCAAGGTGATAATCCTGGATGAGCACGATGTCTTCGCTCACGGCGAAATCGGCGACGCGATCGGCGAAAGCGCGGTTCACCGCGACGTACGCGTCCCATGCCTCACGGAACCGCTCGTCGAACCGCGGGCGTCGCGGCAGGTCGAACAGCCCGTGATGGAGGAACCACAAGGTCGCGTTCGACACGACGTCGTAATGGAGGCGGTGCTCGCGCGGATCCAGGTCGAGCAGCTGGACGTCGAAGTCGGGGAGCTTCGTCGCGCCGGCCGCGGCGGCAGCCCGATCGTCGTCGGACATGGCGGCCGCGACCCACGCGACGGGCCCGTCGTCGCCACCGGCTAAGAGCCGGCCGAGCGTCCCGGCAAGGCCGCCAGAGCCACGCCGGGCCCGGAAGGACCCGTCCTCGGCGCGCGCGAACTTCGCCGGCCCCCGATGGGAGACGACGATCACTCGCGGAGGTCCGTCAACAGTCGGAGCCAGTCCTCCAGCTCGCGCGTCGACAGGAAGTTCTCGCGGACGTGCTCCTTGCCCTGCGAGCCCATCGCGTCGGCGCCGACGGGGTCGGCGAGCAGATCGATGGTGCGCGTCGCGCACTCCTCCACGGAGCTGACGAGGTAGCCGTCGAAGCCGTCGCGGATCTGGAGCACGATACCGCCGGCGCGACCGCCGACGACGGGTCGGCCCTTCCACAACGCCTCGCTCACGGTGAGGCCGAAACCCTCCCGAACCGATTTCTGGATGACGACGTCCGACACCCGCTGGAACGCGTTGATCTGCACGTTGCCGACCTGATGGAGGTTCGACAACGTGTAGATGTCGGGATCGCCGGCCCGCTCGTGCTGCACCTCCTCCCAGATGCGGAACCCTTCCGGGTCGTCGGTGGCCATCGAGCCGGCGAGCACCAGCTGCGCGTCGGTGACCTTCTCGCGAATCATGCGGAACGCGTGGATGACGCCGACGGGATCCTTCCACGGGTCGTACCGGCTCACTTGGCACACGATCGGTCGCCGGACGTCGAGCCCGTACTGGCGGCACAGCTCTTCGGCGAACGGGAGCGGCAGCTCGAGGTTCTTCACCGACAGCGGGTCGATCGACGGCGGCTCCTGGAGGACGCGGTCCATCGACAACGAGTCGGGGATGAACTCCTTCATGGTCCACACCGACGCGTCGTGCATCTCGACGTAGGGGCGGAAGAACTCCCACACCGCGGGGTTGGCGTCGGTCAGGTCGATGTGGCAACGCCAGACCCATTTCGCCGACGCGCCGAGCTCGGAGTTCCGGAGGAAGCTCCGCAACGCGAGCGGCTGAGGGTCGTGGGCGATGATGAAGTCCCACTCGCCTTCGAGGCGGAGCGCGTTGTCGAGCACGTGCTCGAGGTAGACGCGCTGCTTGCGACTCGACCAGTCGACGTCGGCGCCCTGGAGGCCGTTGTGGACCTCCTTCGTGATGCTGAAGAACTCGTCGCTGCCTCGGATCACCTGCCAATCGGCGTCGATGCCGACGGCGCGCAACAGCGGGACGTGAGTGGCCAGGAGCTCGGCCACGCCGCCGCCGTACGCGGTGGCGTTGATGTGCAACACCCGGCTTCCCCGGAGCGGCTCGGCCAGGGCCTCGACCCGCTCGACCACCTCAGGGCCCACGATGGGCACGTACTCGGCCAGGCTCTTCTCGAGGAGCGGGACTCGTTCCGGCACTCAGTGCAATCTATCTACCGTGGCCGTCGCCATCGTGGCTCCCGACAAGTTCCGTGGCTCGCTCACGGCGTCCGACGCCGCCGACGCCATGGCGGCCGGGCTCGGGGCTGCAGGCTTCACCGTGCGGCGCGTGCCGCTCGCCGACGGCGGCGAGGGAACGCTCGATGCACTGCTCGCGGCGCGCGGCGGCTCGACGCGCACCGCCACCGTGACCGGCCCGCTCGGCGAGCCGGTCGAGGCGGAGTGGGCGCTGCTCCCGGACAGCACCGGTGTGGTCGAGATGGCCCGCGCCAGCGGACTCGCCCTGGCAGGGAACCACAACGACCCGCTGCGGGCGTCGAGCCGCGGGACGGGTGAGCTCATCCTCGCCGCGCTGCGCGGCGGGGCGCGTCGGGTGATCGTCGGCGTCGGCGGCAGCGCGACGACCGACGGCGGGCTCGGTGCCGTCGACGCGCTCGGCTGGTCGCTGAGCGGCGCCGACATCACCGTGGCGTGCGATGTCGCCACGCCGTTCCTCGACGCCGCGACGGTGTACGGACCCCAGAAGGGCGCGACCTCCGCGCAGGTGTCGTTGCTCACTCGCCGCCTCGCCCGTCTCGCCGCGGTCTACCGTGAGCGAACGGGCATCGACGTCACGACGCTCGAAGGCGCAGGTGCCGCGGGTGGTTTGGCGGGCGGGCTCGCCGCAATCGGAGCGCAGCTCGAGCCGGGGTTCGACGTCGTCGCGCGCGCCGCGGGTCTCGACGACGCGCTCGTCGACGTCGACCTTGTCGTGACGGGCGAGGGCAAGCTCGACCCGACGAGCTTCGAGGGCAAAGTGGTCGGCGGTGTGCTCGAATGGGCCGCCGAGGAAGGGGTCGCGGAGCGCGTGGTCATCGTGGGGCAGGCGACGCCGGAGGGCCGTGAGGAGCTGTCGGTGCTCGGCGACGTCCAGCTCCTCACGCTCACTGATCGGGTCTGGCAATCGGGCGAGGCCTTCGCGCGCGCAGCCGTGCTGGTCGAAGAATCCGCGATCGAAGCCGGACGCCGCGCGCTCGAGGGGCGCTGATGCGCGCCGACATCGTCATCGCCGGCGCCGGCTCCGCCGGCTGCGTGCTGGCGGCTCGGCTCAGCGAAGACGCAGACCACAGCGTGGTGCTCCTCGACGCCGGGCCCGACTACCCGACGCCGGCCGACCTGCCGCCCGAGATCCGCAGCGGCCTCCGTCCGGCGTTCACGCACGACTGGGGGTACCGCGCCGAGACGGGTCTCGACGGGCGTGTGCTCGACGCGAACCGGGCCCGCATCGTGGGCGGCTGCTCGGCGACGAACGCAGCTCTGGCGGTGCGGGGCCGTCCGGCGGACTACGACGGGTGGGCGTCGCTCGGTTGCGACGGCTGGTCGTTCGCCGACGTGCTCCCGTTCTTCCGCCGTCTCGAACGCGACCTCGACTTCGACCGCGAGTGGCACGGACACGACGGGCCGCTGCCGATCCGACGCCCCGCGCCGGATGACCTTGCGCCGATGCAGCGGGCGTTCCTGGACGGCTGCGCAAACGCCGGGTTCCCGACCGTCGACGACCTCAACGCCCCCGGCGCGGTGGGCGCCGGGCTGCCCCCGATGAACCTGATCGACGGCGTCCGGCAGAGCACCGCGGTCACGTACCTCGCCGTGGCCCGGGACCGCCCGAACCTCACTGTCCGCGGCGAAGCGCTCGTCGACCGCGTGGAGCTCGACGGCGACCGCGCCGCGGGCGTGCGTCTCGCGCCCTCGGGTGAGGTGATCGAGGCCGGCCGCGTCGTGCTCGCGTCAGGCGCGTACGGCAGCCCGGCGATCCTGATGCGATCCGGCATCGGACCCGGCACCGAGCTGACGTCGCTGGGCATCGATCCCGTGCTCGACCGTCCCGGCGTGGGCCGCAATCTCGCCGAGCACCCGCTCATGCCGAACGTGTTCGAGGCGACAACACCGCCCCGGGCAGCGGACCCCGACTTCCAGGGGATGCTGACGACGGCGAGCACGACGGCCGACGGCATCTACGACCTCCACGTGCTCTCGCTGTTCAATCCGCCGGACCTCCAGGGCGACCCGCCGGTGTTCGTGATCCTCACCTCCGTGATGACACCGCAGTCGCGCGGCTCGATGCGGCTGCGCTCTGCCGATCCGCACGACCCACCGCGCATCGACATCGGCCTCTTCGCGCACGACGCCGACATGCCGCGCATGCTCGACGCGATTCGAATCGCGCGCCGCGTCGCCGCGAGCGAACCGCTTGCCGAGCTGCTCGGAGACGAGTTGATGCCCGGGCCGGACGCGAACACCGATGACACGCTCGAGGCCGCGGTGCGGGCCGGCTGCGAGATCTACCACCACCCGGTCGGGACGTGCCGGATGGGTCCCGCCGGCGACGCCGGCGCGGTCGTCGATCCCCGCGGCGCGGTGCACGGCATCGAGGGCCTGTCGGTGGTCGACGCGTCGATCATGCCGTCGATCCCCGCGGCGAATACCAACCTGCCCACGATCATGGTCGCCGAGCGGTGCGCGGCGTGGCTGCGCGGCGAGGACGCGTAGCGCGCGTCAGGCGGTCTGCTCGCGTCCGAACTTGGCGCAGTACGCGGGGACGGTGATCATCGGCGGCCGCTCACGAACGACGACCGGCACGTTCTCGGGCGCGAGGTCGTCGTCGAAGCGCACGAGCTCGGCGGCGAACGGCGGATCGCAGGCGTCGAGGCCGGCGCGGCGCAGCGCCGTGGCGAGGATCGCGAGCGCCTGCGGACCCAGCTCGTCGAGCGGTCTGTTGCGGTGCTCACGCACTCCCAGGTCGACCTGCGTGACCGACTGGATGCCGAAGCGGTGGACGACGTCGAGGAGCAAGCCGATCTCGACGCCCCACCCCTCGACGAACGGCACCGTCTCGAGGATCGACCGCCGCGCCGCGTACTCACCGGCGAGCGGCTGCACGAACCGGGTGAGCAGCGGGAAGAGATACGAGAGCACGGGCCGGGCCATGAGCTCGGTGACGCGGCCGCCGCCCGTCGGCTCGCCGTGCAACGGGCGCCGGTAGAAGCCCTTGACCATGCCGACGTCGGGATCGTTGAGCAGCGGCGCGAGCAACCGGGTGACGAAGTCGGCGCGGAAGTTGCGAATGTCGGCGTCGACCCAGCACAGGAGGTCGCCTTCGCAGACGTACAGCGACTTCCACATCGCGTTGCCCTTCCCCGCGCCGGCGGGCAGATCGCCAAGCAGGTCGTGGACCGGGAAGACGCGCGCGCCCTCCCCGCGTGCCGCGTCGGCGGTCGCGTCGCTCGAGCCGTCGTCCATCACGACAACCTCGTCGACGAGGTGCAGCCGTTCGACGAGGCTTCGCCGCACCGTGGCCACGACGCGTCCGACCGTCGCTTCCTCGTCGCGCGCTGGCAGGCACACCGACACCGTGTGGCCATGACGGGCCTTGGCCTCGAGAAGGGAAGTGAGGACCCGCGCCTCTCGGGACTTTCGCACGCGGCCAGAGTACGCAGCCACGGAACAGGGTTTAAATGAACATACGGGGCGTAGTAGCGTAACCGGCTGTACGCGCTCATCAAGAGCGGCTGAGGGACAGGCCCAATGAAGCCGCGGCAACCAGTAGCCGATCGTGTGATCGACCGCCAGGTGCCAATGCCTGAACGATGAGTAGCCGATGAGCGGATCTCCGCTCGGGGTGCTCGAGAGCGCGTCGAGAGGGGCGGGTCGTCCGCCCCACGGAGACTGCGAAGGGAGTCGGCGTGTCGTACGTGCAAGGACTTCGATGTCGGGAATGCGGCCGCGAGTACGAGGTCGCACCGGTCTACACCTGCGAGTGGTGCTTCGGGCCGCTCGAGGTCAGCTACGACTACGAGGTGATCGCGTCGGCGATCAGCCGCGAGAAGATCGCCGCCGGGCCCCAGGCGATCTGGCGGTACGCAGAGTTGCTGCCGGTCGACTACAGCCAGGCCGTCGACCTCGGCGCGGGGTTCACGCCGCTGGTCCGGGCGGACCGGCTGGCGGGTGAGCTCGGTCTTGGCGAGGTGTGGGTCAAGAACGACACGCTGAACCCGACGAACTCGTTCAAGGACCGCGTCGCGTCGGTCGCGCTCTCGAAGGCCCTCGAGTTCGGGTTCAAGACTGCGGCGTGTGCTTCGACGGGCAACCTGGCGAACTCGGTCGCGGCCCACGCCGCGCACGCGGGTCTGCGCAGCTTCGTGTTCATCCCCGCGGATCTCGAGCAAGCCAAGGTGGTTACGACGGCCGTCTACGGCGGGAACGTGGTCGCCATCGACGGCAACTACGACGATGTGAACCGCTTGTGCGCGGAGCTCGCGGGCATGTACCGGTGGGCGTTCGTGAACGTGAACGTGCGCCCGTACTACGCCGAAGGCTCGAAGACGCTCGCCTTCGAGACCGCCGAGCAGCTCGGCTGGGAGGTGCCCGATCACGTGGTGGTGCCGGTGGCCAGTGGCTCCCTGCTCACGAAGATCCGCAAGGGCTTCGACGAGTTGCACCGCGTCGGCCTGCTCGACACACCGCCCCGCGTGCGCGTGTCGGGTGCGCAGGCGGAAGGGTGCTCGCCGGTGGCGACCGCGTTCCTCGAGGAGAGCGACACGATCCGGCCGGTGAAGCCGTCGACCATCGCCAAGTCGCTGGCGATTGGAAATCCCGCCGACGGCTACTTCGCGCTCGACGCGGTGCGGCAGACCGGCGGCGGGCTGGCGGCGGTGACCGACGACGAGGTCGTCGAGGGCATCCGCCTGCTTGCCCGCACGGAGGGGATCTTCGCCGAGACCGCCGGTGGCGTGACGGTCGCGTCGCTGGCGCGGCTGGCGCGCGAAGGCGTCGTCCGGCCCGACGAGCGCGTGGTCGTATACATCACGGGCCACGGGCTCAAGACCCTCGACGCCGTCTCACCGCACGTCGGCCCGACGGCAGTCATCCCTCCGACCCTCGACGCGTTCCACGAGGCGTTCGGACCGAGCGAGATCGAGGAGTGAAAGGAGACGGCATGGCGGTCAACGTTCGGATCCCGACGCAGCTCCGCGAGTTGTCGGGTGGGGCGGCCGAGGTCGACGTCGACGGGGCGACGGTCGCCGAGCTGCTCAAGCAGCTCGAGGCCCGCTACCCAGGCTTCGCGGCGCGCCTCTTCGACGACAAGGGTCAGCTCCGTCGGTTCGTGAACGTGTTCGTGGCCGACGAGGACATCCGGTTCCTCCAGGGCCTCGAGACCCCGGTCACCGAAGGTCAGGTCGTGAGCATCGTCCCCGCCGTCGCCGGAGGCGCCTGACCCTGGCGGATTCCGGCATTTCGCCTTGACCCTCCGACCGCTGGAAGTTAGCCTGCCCTAACTAGCTGACGGACCGTCAGCTCGAGGAGGCGGCGTGTCAGGACCCCAGATCCTGCTGCTCGGCGCCATCGCCGGGTTCACGATCTTTCTCGGCCTGCCCGTGGGGCGGATCCGCAACCTGTCGATGCCGCTGCGTGCATTCCTCAACGCCGTGTCGGCCGGGATCCTCGTCTTCCTGCTGATCGAGGTGTTCACGCACGGCTTCGAGCCCGTCGAGGACGCGGTCAAGGACAGCGAGTGGGGCACGCTCGTCGGCAAGGGCGTGCTCTTCGCGGGACTGTTCGGGCTCGGTCTGGTCGGGCTCGTGTACTACGACCGGTGGCTGGCGTCCCGGGCATCGGACCGGCCGATCGGCCCGGGGGCGGCGACGGCGGCGTCGATCCGGCTCTCGAAGGTGCATCGGCTCTCCGAGCCGCAACGCCTGGCGTTGTTCATCGCGATCGGCATCGGCGTCCACAACCTGTCCGAGGGTCTCGCCATCGGCCAGTCCGCCGCCAGCGACAAGATCCAGCTCGCGCTCTTGCTCGTCATCGGGTTCGGGCTCCACAACGCGACCGAGGGCTTCGGCATCGTCGGCCCCATGTGTGGTGAAGCCGACCGGCCCAGCTGGGGCTTCCTTGCCGTCCTCGGCCTCATCGGCGGCGCGCCCACCTTCTTCGGGACGCTCATCGGCCAGTCGTTCGTGAACGAGACGCTCGACATGGCGTTCCTCGCGCTGGCCGCGGGGTCGATCCTCTATGTGGTCGTGCAGCTGTTGCACGTCGGCTTCAAGCTCGGGCAGAAAGAAATGCTGATGTGGGGGCTGCTCGCCGGCGTCGTGCTCGGCTTCGCCACCGACCTGGTCATCGTCGCCGCCGGCGCGTGACCCGAGCGGCTGCGATCACCGCGCCGCCGACCTTCACGTTCTCGCTGGAGCTTCGGCCTTCGGTCTCCCTGCTGCCGGGCTCGCCGGCGATGGTGCGCCGCGTCGTGGGAACGATCTTCGGCCACCGGCACCGGCGGCTCGAGGCCCTGTTCGGCTGACGATCGGCCGCGCGCCTCAGACGGCCGGCATCACGAACATGAGCTCCGCGAGTCGCGTCGGGATGGTGTGCTCCCCGGACGCGCTCTTCACGAGGATGCCGCCGTCGGCCGGGCCGACGACGACCGCCTCCGACCCGGGGGTGAGGCGGGCGCCGGCGAGCAGCACCAATGCGTCGTCGTCGAGCTCGATCTTCTCGCTGATGCGTGACACGGTCACCGGGCCGGCATCGATCCGGCTCAGGGGAGCTGATCCCTTCACGTCCACCTTGTGCCCGGAGCCCGGGATCGGGTTGCCGTGGGGGCACGTCGCCGGGTCGCCGAGCAGCTCGACGAGCTTCTCCTCGACGTCGGCGGAGATTGCGTGCTCCCACCGGTCGGCCTCGCGGTGCACCTTCTCCCACTCGAGGCCGATCACGTCGGTGAGGAGGCGCTCGGCGAGCCGGTGGCGGCGCACGATCGAGACGGCGAGGGCGCGGCCCTTCTCGGTGAGCCGCAGGCTGCGGTCGTCGAGCAGCTGGGCGTAGCCCTGCTCGACCAGCCGGTTCACGGTCTCGGACACCGCCGGGGCCGAGATGCCGAGCCGCTCGACCAGCCGGGCCCGGATGGGCGGGACGCCCTCCTCCTCGATCTCGAGAATCGTCTCGAGGTACTCCTCGGTCGCGTCGTGCAGCTCGGCCACGCCCGAAGGATAGGGCCGCGGCCGGAGGATCCAGGCGGAGGACCGGCGTGGCGGCCCTCGCAGCACCAACTTGCACTCTGCGAGCGGGAGTGCCAACCTGTTAGCACTCGAATCCGTTGAGTGCTAACCGACGTCGCCCTCACCTGGAGGGTGGCTCCCCAGGGGGTACGAACGTATGCCGAAGCAGATCGCCTACAGCGAGACCGCCCGCCGGGCCCTCGAAGCGGGCATGAACAAGCTCGCCGACTCCGTGCGGGTCACGCTCGGGCCCAAGGGTCGCAATGTCGTCCTCGAGAAGAAGTGGGGCGCCCCCACGATCACGAACGACGGCGTCTCCATCGCCAAGGAGATCGAGCTCGAGGACCCGTACGAGAAGATCGGCGCCGAGCTGGTCAAGGAAGTCGCCAAGAAGACCGACGACGTCGCCGGTGACGGGACCACGACCGCCACCGTGCTGGCGTGGGCCATGGTCCGCGAGGGCCTGCGCAACGTCGCCGCCGGCGCCAACCCGATGAGCCTGAAGAAGGGCATCGAGTCCGCGGTCGAGTCCGCGGTCGCCGCGGTCCAGAAGGTCTCGATCCGCGTGGAGACCGACAAGGCCCAGATCGCCAACGTGGCCGCCATCTCGGCCGCCGACTCCGAGGTCGGCCAGATGATCGCCGAGGCGCTCGAGAAGGTCGGCACCGACGGCGTGATCACCGTCGAGGAGAGCCAGACCTTCGGCATGGAGCTCGACCTGGTCGAGGGCATGCGCTTCGACAAGGGCTACATCTCCCCGTACTTCGTCACCGACCCCGAGCGGATGGAAGCCGTCCTCGACGACGCCTACGTGCTCCTCGTGAGCACGAAGGTCTCGGCGGTGAAGGACCTGCTCCCGGTGCTCGAGAAGGTGATGCAGGGAGGCAAGCCGCTCGTGCTCATCTCCGAGGACGTCGAAGGCGAGGCGCTCGCCACGCTGGTCGTCAACAAGATCCGCGGCACGTTCAAGTCGGTGGCCGTCAAGGCGCCTGGCTTCGGCGAGCGGCGCAAGGCGATGCTCGAGGACATGGCCATCCTCACGGGCGGCCAGGTGATCTCGGAAGAGGTCGGCCTCAAGCTCGAGTCGGTCGGGCTCGACCTGCTCGGTCAGGCCCGCAAGGTCGTCGTCACCAAGGACGAGACGACCGTCGTCGAGGGTGCCGGCAGCCAGGCCGACATTCAGGGCCGGATCAACCAGATCAAGGCCGAGATCGACAACACCGACTCCGACTACGACCGCGAGAAGCTCCAGGAGCGCCTGGCCAAGCTCTCGGGCGGCGTGGCGATCATCAAGGTCGGCGCGGCCACCGAGGTCGAGCTCAAGGAGAAGAAGCACCGCATCGAGGACGCCGTCCAGACCACGAAGGCTGCGGTCGAGGAGGGCGTCGTCGCGGGTGGTGGCGTGGCGCTCCTGCGGGCGCAGGACGCCGTGCTCGCCGCGGCCAAGAAGCTCGAGGGCGACGAGGCCACCGGAGCGAGGATGGTGGCCCGGGCGCTCGAGGAGCCGCTCAAGCAGATCGCGGTGAACGCCGGCTACGAAGGTGGCGTCGTGGTCGAGAAGGTGCGGGCGCTCAAGGGCAACGAGGGCCTGAACGCGGCCACCGGTGAGTACGAGGACCTCGTCAAGGCGGGCGTTCCCGATGCCGCCAAGGTGACGCGCTCGGCACTGCAGAACGCGGCGTCGATCGCGGCGCTGTTCCTCACCACCGAAGCGGTGGTCGCCGACAAGCTCGAGGAGAAGAGCGCCGCAGCCGCGCCGCCAGGCATGCCCGGCGGCATGGACGGCATGGGCGACTTCTAGCTCGACCCTCGACCGAACAAAGCGGTGGGGCGCCCTGCGGGGCGCCCCACTCGCGCGCCGACGCTCGCATACCGGTTGGGACACAAACCGGTGCGCGGAGCCGGGAATCCGACTCAACGGGGAGTGGAGAAGGGCGGGCGGTAGCCTCGCCGCATGGAGCCAGTCGTTCCGTCGGAGGGGTGGGGCGTCCTCCACCTCTTCTACAGCGTGGATCGCGAGCGCGCCGACGCCGAGCCGGGGGGCGCGAAGCGCGTGCTGGACGCCGTCGCGTCACTCGAAGCCGACGACCACCAGGTGCTCGTGTTCGCGGTGCTCGGGCACAAGGCCGAGCTCGGCGTCATGGCGCTCGGGCCCGACGTGGCGCGTCTCCAGGCGTTCCAGCAGGAGCTCGCGGCTGCGCCCCTCTCCCTCGAGTGGTCGTACGTCTCGCTGACCGAACGGTCCGAGTACACGGACGACGAAGAGCGCGCCCGTCAGCGTCTGTACCCGACGCTCCCGCGCAAGCGGGCGATCTGCTTCTATCCGATGTCCAAACGGCGCGACCCCGATGCCAACTGGTACGCGCTCCCGTTCGACGAGCGCAAGCAGCTCATGGGCGGCCACGCGCGGGTCGGCCGCGCGTATGCCGGCCGCGTCGTGCAGCTCATCACCGGGTCGACCGGGCTCGACGACTGGGAGTGGGGCGTGACGCTGCTGGCCGACGATCCGACCGCGCTCAAGGAGATCGTGTACGAGATGCGCTTCGACGAGGTGTCGGCGCGCTACGCCGACTTCGGGCCCTTCGTGCTGGGCCTGCTACTCGAGCCGGCGGAGGCGTTGCGCCGGGTGGGGATGCCGGACCGGTGAGCAGCATCCGGCTGTTCGTGTCGTTTCCCGAGGAGCTCGTCGATCGCCCGCTCATCTACGAGATCGTCAAGAAGTTCGATGTCGTCCCCAGCATCCGGCGCGCCAACGTCGAGGAACACTCCGGGTGGGTGATCCTCGAGATCAACGGCGACCAAGAGCAGCTCGACGGCGCCATCACCTACTTCGAGGGCCTCGGTTGCACCGTCAACCGGATGGAAGGCGACGTCCTCGAGAGCTGACAATCATGCGCATCCTCGTCACGGCCGTGTTCGAGCAGATCGTCTACCACTGCGCGTGCATCGATGATCGCGATCCGGCGCATCCGCGCCTCGAAGTGGACGCGTTGTTGCGCGACGGTGACGCCGACGGACCGCTTCTCCTCCCGGTCGCCGACTACAAGCGCATGGTCGGCTTCGACACCGCCGACGCCCGCCAACCGGCGTTCCGGAACGCCGGCCGAACCGAGAAGCGCGACGGCGTCGAGTACCTCGTATTCCCGGTCTGGGAGCGCATCGAGTGACCCAACCGACGCCCGAGGCTCGCGCCCTCGAGCGCTTGGCGGAGGCCGGCGCGGCCATCGTCGTCGGCGTCGAGGCGCAGGTTCCGCGCTGGGCCTCGGCGCAGGTCGACCGCCTGCTCGACGCCTGGAGGCGCACGACTCCCGAGGCGCGCGCCCGCGCCGAGGCGGATGCGATCGACGCCGGCAAGGCCGCCGCTCGCCGGATCGTGGCCGAGCTGCGCGAGCTATTCGATACGGACCCGGAGCGTCAGCGCGTCACGCCCCTCGAGATCGTGCGCACCGCGTACCGCGAGCCGACGCAGGTGCTCGTAGCCGCTGGTGTCCCGCCCGTCGTCCGCGACGAGTTCGACGAGCGGGCGTGGCCCGACGACGTCTACGGCCTCGTTCTGCACTCGCTGGGTGACCTCGGCGATCCGGAGTTGGCGCCGCTCCACCTCGCCTGGGGGATGGCGAAGGCGACCCTGATCCGGGCGCGCCGGACGGCGTAGCGCGCCGCACCGGCCGACTGAGCGCGCGCCCACGGCTGCCGGATCCCGGTTGAACGCCACGTAGGCTCGGTCACGTGAGCGAGCCCTTCGCGGTATCCGCCGCCGATCTGTTGCGCTGGGCCGAGTCGCTCTCCGGAATCGCGCGCACGGGCCTCGGGTTCACGCAGAGCCTGTACGAGAAGGAGCGCTTTCAGGAGGTCCTCAAGGTCGCGGCCGACATGCGGGTGGCGGCGCTCGAGGAGGCCGAGAGCGACGCGCTGTTCGAGGAATGGCTGGCCTCCGTCGGCGAAGGCGTCGCCGGGTACGTGACGCCGAAGGCGGCTGTCGCCGCCGTCGTCGGCAACGAGGCCGGCGAGATCCTGCTCACGCAGCGGTCCGACTCGGGTGTCTGGCTGTACCCGGTCGGCTGGGCGGACGTCGGGTATTCGCCGTCGGAGGTCGCCGTCAAGGAGGTCTACGAGGAGACCGGCATCGAGGTCGAGCCGGTGTCGCTCATCGCCGTGTTCGACGGCTTGCGCCTCGGGTTCGCGCGCGTGCCGCTGTACTCGCTCGTCTTCCACTGCCGGATGCTGGGCGGGGAGCTGCAGGGCCACCCGCTGGAGACGCGTCGCGTCGGGTTCTTCGCCCGGGATCAGCTCCCCGAGCCGCTCGCCGGGGGTGCGCGGTGGGTCGAGACCGCGTTCGCCGCCATCAACGGCGAGTCGCGCCCCGCCGACTTCGACCCTCCCCGGACGCCACCCTGGCGCGGCACCTAGCGCGTCAGCGGGCGGCGCGGTCCAGCTCGCTCATCGTGTAGAGCGCGCGGAGCTCGACGTCGATCTCGGCCAGGTTCTTGGAGCCGCCGGACTCCCTGTCGATCACACACACCGCATGCTCGACGATCGCGCCCCGGTCCCGCAGGTCCCCGCACGACGTCACCACCTGACCGCCCGACGTCACGACGTCCTCCACGACCGTCACGCGCTGCCCGTCGACATCACCACCCTCGGCCAGCCGGCACGTCCCGTAGGTCTTCGCTTCCTTGCGCACGAACAGCGCAGGGAGGTCCGTCAGCTGCGACAGCATCGTCGCCAGCGGCACGCCCCCGAGCTCGAGGCCGGCCAACGCGCCCGTACCGGGCGGCAACAAGGGCACCAGCGCCTCGCCGATCGCGCGCAGCAGCGTCGGGTCGGACTCGAACAAGTACTTGTCGAAGTATTCGTCGCTGGTCACGCCCGAGCGAAGCCGGAACTCGCCGGTCAGGTGCGTCCGCTCGTAGATCGTTCGAGCCAGCTCGTCGCGGTCCACGGCGCGAGCTTGGCATGCGATATCGCCGGTCACACGAATGCTCAGACGCTCAGCTCCTCGAGCAGCAAGCCGATGATCGACACGCCGCCCCGGGCGCGCTCCCACGCATCACCGACCCGGTCGTGGTCGACCAGGCCGACCGCGTCGGGCGGGACGCCGAGCGCGGCCGTCGCGGCCTGGGCGAGCGTGGCGGGCTCGACCTCGTCGCCGTAGGCGGCGAACGCCTCGAGCCCCTCCCAGAGCGACGCGAGGGCGCGGCGTTCGTCGCCGAGCGCGAGCGCGCCTGCGTCGACCCCGGCTTGCAGCTGTGTGGCAACACGCTCCCACAGGTCGTAGTGCGACAGCCCGGCCGGTGCGTGGTACGCAGCCACCGGGTGGAGACGCCATTCGAGCGTCGCAGCGCCCGGCCCGTTGTCGAGCAGCCACGTCTGCGACCCGTTCACGTAGCTGTCGACCGGGAGGCCGAATCGCTCGTCGAGTGCGAGAACGAGCGACCGTGAGCATCGCCACACCGCGGTCGCGATCCGCATCGTCGGTGAACGTAACATCTGGCGCCATGCGCTCGACGAGGCTGGCCGCCGCAGTGATCGCCCCGTGCGTTGTCGTCGCCGCCGCGCTGTCGGGGTGTGGCGGGAGCAGCAACGACGAAGTCGGCGCCCTCAGCAAGAGCCATTTCGCGAAGAAGTCCAACGGACTCTGCGCGAGCGCACAGGCGGAGCGCGCCCAGCTGCTCAACCAGCTGCCGACGGACCCCTCCGGGCCCGGCGATGCGGGCAAGCTGAACAGCGTCGTGGGGATCGATCGCGAGCTGATCCGGAAGGTTGATGCGCTCGTCCCGCCCGAGAGCGAGCAGGACCGGGTCGACCGCGTGCTCGACGGATGGCGCAAGCGGGCCGGCGTCGAGCAGCAGTACGCCGAGGCGGTGGGCTCGATGCAGGACCCGTCCACGCTTGCGAGCTTCACAGCGAATCTCGCACAGATTGACGCCGCGAACGACCCGATTGCGATCCAGCTCGGCTTGACGCAGTGCACGCGCGGATCGCCGTGACCGGCCGCGTCCGGGTCGCGCCGGCGACGATTGTCGCGATGGCGGCGATCGCGACGCTGCTCGTCGCGTCGGGTTGCAGCGACGGGAGTACCCGCCTCTCCAAGGAGAGCTATGCCGATCGTGCCGACAAGATCTGCTCCAAGGCGAACAAGAAGGTCCGTGGGCTCGAGCACCCCGACCTCACCGACCCGCAGGCTACGTCGGGCACGATCCGCCGCCTCATTGCCATCCAGCACCGCGAGCTCGCCGAGCTCCGCAGCCTGAAGCCACCCGAGACCGACGTGCCGACGACCAAGAAGTGGTTGGGCTTCGTCGGCAAGGCGCTCGACGAAGCCGAAGCCGCGGTTACCGCGCTCGAGCGCGGCGACCACAACGGCGTGAACGAGGCGAACAGCCGCGGCGGCCAGGCCCAGCTCCAGGCAGACGACGTCGCACACGGGTACGGCATCGACGGGTGTGTGGGCGCGGATACCGCCACGACTGTGCCGCCGCCGTCCACGACCGCGCCCCCGACGTCGGCCGGCACGCCCCCGACCTCCGCCCGCGGGCCCTAGCTAGGCTCGGCCGCATGGCCGACGAACTGTGGCAGCGGGACGCATGGGAGCTCGCCGATCGCGTCCGCGCCGGCGAGCTCAGTGCGCGGAAGCTGCTCGAGCTGTCGCTGGCCCGGATCGAGCGGCTCAACCCGGAGCTCAACGCAGTGTGGTTCCTCGATCCGGACCGAGCCTGGGCCGACGCCGAGCTCGTCGACAAGAGGGTGGCGGCGGGCGAGGATCCGGGCCCGTTCGCGGGCATCCCGATGGGCGTCAAGGAGCTGGCCCAGGTGCAGGGCTGGCCCGACACGCACGCCTCGGTGCCGTATGCCGACGTCATCGCCGACTTCGACTGCGCCGAGGTGGCACGCCTGCGGGCAGCCGGCGCGGTGCTCGTCGGGCTGACGACCGCGCCCGAGCACGGGGTCGTCAGCTACACCGTGAGCAAGCTGCACGGCATCACGCGCAACCCGTGGAACCTCGAGCGCACGCCGGGAGGCTCGTCGGGCGGCTCGGCAGCGGCGGTCGCGGCCGGGCTGTTCCCCGCGTGCACCGGAAGCGACGGGGGCGGCTCCATCCGTATCCCGTCGTCGTACTCCGGCCTGTTCGGGATGAAGACGACGTTCGGCTTGCTCGGCGTCGGGCCCGAGCCGTTCGGCTACTCGATGACGTCCGTGCACGGCCCGATCGTGCGGTCAGTGCGCGACGCGGCGCGATATCTCGACGCCACCGCGGGCCCCAGCCTCACCGACCCGACATCGCTGCCCAAGCCCGAGATCCCGTTCGAAGACCGCGTGGTCTCCGGTGAGGCGACGGAAAGGCTGCGCGGCAGGCGCGCGGCGTGGTCGTCGACGCTCGGTTACGCGGGGACAGATCCCGAAGTCGAGAAGCTCACGCACGACGCCGCGCTCGCGCTGGTCGACGAAGCAGGCCTCGAGCTCGTCGACATCCCCGTCGAGATGCCGAAGCCCGGTGTCGCATGGGGGTTGCTCTCGTCGCTCAACACGGGCGCCTTCCACCTCGACTTCGAGCGCGAGCACCTCGACGAGCTCGACGACGTGCACCGCGCCGGCGTCGAGATGATGATGAACCTCCGACCCAGCGGTCTGTACAAAGCGATCCGCCGACGCCATGAGCTGATGCTCGCATCGGCTCGAGTCTTCTCGGACATCGACGTGCTGCTCACGCCCACGACGCCCACGACCGCGTTCCAGGCCGAGGGCACGTTGACCGGGACGGTCGCCGGTCGTGCGGTGAACCTGATGGGCCTGTCGGCCGCGTTCACCGCGCCGTTCAACATGACCGGCCAGCCGGCGGCGAGCATCCCGGCCGGCCTCGTCGACGGCCTTCCCGTCGCGCTGCAGGTGGTGGCGGCGCGCCACGGCGACGACCTCTGCCTCGGTGCCGGCGCGCTCATGGAGCGGCTCCGGCCGTGGACCAAGTTCGCCCCGCTCGCGTACCGGTAAGCGTTCGCCGCGGTGTCACCAAGACGCACTTCAGAGAGCCGTCTTCGTGACAACGGCTCCGGGAGGCCTTGACCAAACGGTCAAGTAAGATCGAGCGCGGCGATGGCGGCTTTGCCGACGTCACCGCAAAGCCGGAGCTTGCGACGGCGACAGGAGACAGATTGACCGACGTGGCGCGTCGGCCGGGTGACCCCGACGGGGCATCCAGGCCCCAGAAGCCGAAGAAGCAGGAGCAAGAGCCGGCCGGCGAGGACATCGTCGAGGTTGCTCCCGGCATCCTGCGCATGCAGCTGCCGATCTGGATGCCCGGCCTCGGTCACGTGAACACGTACGGGCTCGTCGACGACCGCGGCCTCGCGGTGGTCGACCCCGGCTTGCCCGGGCCGCAGTCGTGGAAGGCGCTCAAGGCCCGGCTCAAGGCCGCCGGCTTCAAGCTGCGCGACATCCACACCGTCGTCGTCACGCACTCCCACCCCGACCACTTCGGCGGTGCCGGCCGCGTCGCACGCGAGGCGCGCGCCGAGCTGATCACGCACCGCGCGTTCACGACGTGGTCGCTCGACCGCAAGCTGCGCAAGCAGCAGGCCCACCTCTCGCAGCGCGAAGCGGAGCAACTCGAACGGGACGCAGCCGCCGTCGCCGAGTCCGTCGACGTCTCGCCCGACGAGCTGCCGACCGTCGCCGAGGTCGGCGACCGCGACACGGGCGACCCGCTCCTCGACGACCCCACCGTCGAGCGCCAGCGCCAGTCCGTGCCGTGGGGCGGGGAGACACCATGGGGCGGAAGCAAGCACCCGATGCCGCCGCTCCGGCGCCGGGTGATGATTCGCGCGATGAGCAAGCTGTTCACGCCGCCCCACCCGACGCGTCGCGTCCGCCACGGCGACTCCGTCGTGCTCGCCGGACGCGAATGGACGGCGTTGCACACGCCGGGCCACACCCTCGACCACCTGTGCCTCTACGACGCCGAGCACGGCGTGCTGCTCTCCGGCGATCACGTGCTGCCGTCCATCACCCCGCACGTGTCCGGCGTCGGCAACGGCGCCGACGCGCTCCGCAGCTACATCGCCACGCTCGATCTCGTCGCCGACCTGCCGGGAGTACGCCTCGGGCTTCCCGCGCACGGGCACCCGTTCGACGACGTGCCGGGCCGAGTCGACGCAATCAAGCGGCATCACCACGAGCGCATGGATCTCCTCGGCGCGGCGTCGGCCGCCCTCGGCCCCGCGAGCGTGCAGGAGCTCTCACACGAGCTGTTCCCGCGCAAGCACTGGGGCGTGATGGCGGAGAGCGAGACGTTCGCCCACCTCGAGCACCTCGTGCTCGAGGGCAGGGCCGAGCGTCACCGGGAGCACGGCAAGCTGATCTACACGGTCGCTCCCGCCTCCTGACCGGCATAGGGTCGCGCGGGGACGGCGGCTTTGCCGACCGTGCCCGCAGAGCCGGAGCCTGCGACGGCGACAGGAGATGAA
>JBKOZX010000125.1:0-21011 GCA_046726115.1 Actinomycetota bacterium
GCCGATCGCGTTGACGACCGCCAGCGCGCCGACGACGACCTCGCCAGCGCGGGTCGCGGCCGAGCCGAGGCCACCGGGGACGCGATCGTCGGCGCCTTTCCATTTCCCCACGGTCGCACCCGTGCCGGCACCGACGCGCCCGGTTGCGAACGACGCGCCCGGCTGCGCGGCCGCGAACGCGGCGGCGCCCTCCTCGGGACCGGGCGGGACGCCGCCCGCCTCGCTCGACGTCAGGAGGTCGTACACGGCCGCCGCCGGCACGATCGGGACCGGGCCGCCCGCCGTCGCGAAGCCGCGGCCCTGGGCGCCGAGCGCGCGCATCACGCCGTCGGCGGCGGCGAGCCCGAAGGCGGACCCGCCGGTGAGCACGACCGCGTCGACGTGCTCGACGAGACGCTGCGGGTCGAGGAGCGCTGTCTCGCGGCTGGCGGGAGCGCCGCCGCGCACCTCCCCCGAGGCGACGGTGCCCGGGGGCACGGTCACGACCGTCACGCCCGTCCCGGAGCCGGTCCAGTGGCCGACCCCGATCCCGGGGACGTCGGTGATCAGGAGGCGGCCTCTCGCGGCCTGGGCTCCGAACGGGCGCGCCGGGGCGCGCGCCGCCGGGGCCAGAACCGCCGTAGCGGCGAGCCGGCGCCGCGATCACGCGCGAAGTCGGTGATCAGCGCGTCCACCTCGTCGATGCGCTCGAGCATGAGCATGTGCCCGGCGCCCTTGAAGACCTCGAGGCGCGCGTCGGGGATCAGCTCGGCGATGCGCCGTCCCTGCGCCGGCGGGGCGATCACGTCGGCGCTGCCGCTGAGCACGAGCGTCGGCACCTTGATCTCGGGCAGCTCGTCGGTCATGTCGAGACCGACGAGCGCAGCGACGGCCGCCCGGCTCTCGGCCTTCGGGCACGCGGCGATCATCTCCCGGACGAGCTCGACGTGACTGGGCTGCGGGTCGCGGCCGAAGCCGACGCGGGCGAGCAGGAACCCGAGGTTCTGCTGCGTCATCAGCTCGCCCGCCGACGGCCCGCCGCCGGTCATGCGCTCGAACATCTTGCGCAGCCAGCTCGACCCCGAGAGGTACGTCTTCGCCAGCGTCGACATCAGCACCATGCCGCGCACACGCTCGGCCGCGACCGCGGGATAGCGGGTCGCGAACGCCTGCAGCGCGATGCCGCCCATCGAGTGGCCGACGAGCACGGCGTCGCGCAGGTCCATGCGCTCGAGCACGGTCCGCACGTCCTCGGCGAGGTTGACGATCGAATGCCCCGACACTCCGGCCTCGGAGTCGCCGTGGCCGCGGTGGTCGAAGCCGATGCAGCGGAACCTCTGCTCGGGCAGGTTCTCGAACTGCTTCACCCACACCCGGGTCGACAAGGTCACGCCGTGCGAGAAGAGGATCGGCGGGCCCTTGCCCCGGCTGATGGTGTAGACGCTCCCGCCGTCGTGACTCGGATATCGCATCGCCTCGTCGAACGGAGCGACCAGGGCCTTGCCCGCGTCGGGGTCGGGCCGCCGGCGTACGCCGGCGACGATGGCCCGCTCGACCGCGTAGGCGACACCCGCCAGGCCCGCCGTCGCCCCGGCGAAGATCCCCGCGCCCTTGAGCGCGCGCCCCGCCCGTCCGCCGTGCTCGTCGTCCCGGGCCATCAGCGATAGCTCCTCGGGACGCGCCCGCCGATGCCGCACACGATCTCGTAGCCGACGGTACCGAGCCGGCCCGCCCAGTCGTCGGCGGTGATCTCTGCGTCGCCGTCGCGTCCGAGGAGCGCGACCTCGTCGCCCACCTCGACGGGGGCATCGCCGACGTCGACCATGAGCTGGTCCATGGTCACGGTGCCTGCGATCGGGCGGCGGGCGCCGGACACGAGCACCTCGCCCCCGGTCGACGAGAGCGCGCGCGGCACGCCGTCCGCGTACCCGACGGGAACGGTGGCGACGGTGCCGTCGCGCGGCATCGTGTAGCGCAGCCCGTACGAGAGTCGGGCTCCAGCCGGGAGCCGCTTCACGTGCGAGACACGCGCCTTGAGCGCCATCGCGGGATGGAGTGCAACGCGGTCTGCCAGCGCGGGTGCAGGCGGCACGCCGTAGACGGCGATGCCGGAGCGTACGAGGTCGAAACGGGCGCGGTCGCCGAAGGCGAGGAGGCCGGCCGAGTTGGCGGCGTGGACGAGATCGAACCGCACCCCAGCGGCGTGCAACGCGTCGAGCACGTCGTCGAACCGGTCGAGCTGCTCACCGGTGTACGGGTTGTCGGGCTCGTCGGCCACCGCGAGGTGCGTGAGGACGCCCTCGAGTCGTAGCTCGGTACGAGCCGAGATCGACTCGGCGAGCGCGAGCGCCTCGTCGACCGTGCAGCCGACGCGGTGCATGCCGGTGTCGACCTTGAGGTGGACGGGCAGCGGCTCGGCGCCCGAGTCGGCCACCGCCTTGGCCAGCGCGTCGATGCCCGCGGGCGTGTACACGACCGGCGTCAGGCCGAGCGCGACGACGGCGGGGGCGGCGTCGGGCGGCGGCTCCGACAGCACGAGGACAGGGGCGTCGATGCCGGCTGCCCGCAGCTCGGCGCCCTCCTCGACGAGCGCGACGCCGAGCCAGGACGCGCCGGCGTCGAGCGCCGCGCGCGCGACCGGCACCGCTCCGTGGCCGTACCCGTCGGCCTTCACGACCGCCATGAGGGCGGCGGGGCGGGCGAGGTCGGCGAGCGTGCGCACGTTGGCCCGGACCGCGTCGAGGTCGATCTCGGCCCAGACGGGTCGGTACCGCTGGTCGTCGCCGGCTGCGGCCATCAGGACGTCTGGGAAAGGAACCTGACGAGGTCGCCGCGGGCGACGATGCCGACGAGCTTGTCGCCGTCGACGACCGGGACGTGGGTGATGTCGCGGTCGTGCATCTGGGCGGCCAGCCCGTCGATCGTGTCGTCGGGCTTCACGGTGGGGAACTCGGTGACCATGACGTCGGCAACCGTGGCACCGGCCGCCTTCTTGAGCTCGTGCTCGAAGCGGTGCAGCGCCGACGGCACCACGAAGTCGGAGCCGAGGAACGTGATGACCGTGGGCACGTGCAAGCGCGCCTCGGACACGATGAGGTCCTCGTCGCGGAGCAGGCCCACGAGCTTGCCGGCGCCGTCGACGACCGGCGCGGCGCCGATCGCCTTGCCGGTCTGCTTGCCGGCGAGGACGTCGGCTGCCCCCTGCACCGTCTGGTCGGGCCGCAGCGTCACGACGTCGCCGGTCATCACCTCGCGCACGGGCGTCGCGTCGGGCATCTATTCCTCCAGGCTCTCGAGGCTCTCCAGCGAGCGGATCGCCGCCGGGAGCGCGTGGATCAGGTCGCCGGCGACGAGGCCAGTATGCCCGGCGGCGTCCGCCGCCCGCCCATGCACGAACGCCCCGCCGGCGGCAGCCCAGAACGGGTCCGCGCCGCGGGCGACGAAGCCGCCGATGATCCCCGACAGCACGTCGCCGGTGCCGGCGCTCGCCAGCCAGGGGCCGCCGGTCGTGTTGATCGCGGTGCGCCCGGCCGGCTCGGCGATCACCTCGCCTGGGCCCTTCAGCAGCACGACGGCGCGCGCGTGCTCGGCGAGGCGGCGCGCCGCCGCCAGCCGGTCCTCGCCGACCTTCTCCCCCGCCAGGTGCACGTACTCACCCGCGTGCGGGGTGAGCACGCTGGGGGCGGTGCGCGATCGCAGGGGTCCGACGTCGCCCGCGAGGGCGTTGAGGCCGTCGGCATCGAGGACCAACGGGACGGGCGCCTCGGCCACGATGCGGCGGACGGCGGCCGCGGTGCGGTCGTCGCGCCCGAGGCCCGGCCCCACGACCAGGACGCGGAACCGGTCGGCCGCCTTCAACACCTCGGCGGCAGCAGGCTCGTCGAGCATGCCGTCGGGCGTCGTGGGTAGCGCCTTGCTGATCACCTCGGTGCCCGACGCCCGGGCGGCGGCGTCCGCGCCCGGGACACCGCACCACACGATGCCGGCGCCGGCGCGCATGGCGGCGTGGCTGACCATCGACGGGGCGCCGGTCATGCCGCCCGAGCCGCCGACGACGAGCGCGCCGCTCAACCACTTGTGCGCGTCGGGGGCGCGGTCGGGCAGCTCGAGCGCGAGATCGAGGGGCTCGGGCACGAACACGCCCGGGTCGCCGAGGTCGATGCCGATGTCCGCGACCTCGACCTCGCCCGCGTGGGTGGCGCCGGGCTGGAACAGCAGGCCGGGCTTGAGCGCCGAGAACGACACCGTGTGCGACGCGTGCACGGCCTCGCCCCCGACCGCGCCGGTGTGGCCGTTGACCCCCGACGGGATGTCGACGGCCACGCACGGGCCGAGAACGGCGTCGAAGGCGCGGGCGACCCACGCCGCATCGCCGTCGAGCGCGCCGCGGAACCCGGTGCCGAACATGGCGTCGATCGCGGCGTCGGCGCGCAGCAGCGCCCGCTCGCAGAGCTGACGGTCGACGCCGCCGTCAAGGGTGAACACGTCGACGCGCACGCCCCAGCCGCTCAGGGCCCGAGCGGCGACGTGCCCGTCGCCGCCGTTGTTGCCCTTCCCGCACACGGTGACGACGCGCCTGCCGTAGGTGCCGCCCATCTCGCGCCGCACGGCCCACGCGACAGCGCGCCCGGCGCGCTCCATGAGCACGTCGACCGGCGTCCCGGCCGCGATCGTGCGCCGGTCGGCTTCGCCCATCTCGGCCGGCGTGAGGACGGGTCGCACGACCGTTAGCCCACCGCGATGGCCACCGCCATCGCCATCGAGTCGGTGTGGGTGAGCGAGAGGTGCCAGGCGCTGACGCCGCGCTCGTCGGCGAGCACTGCAGCCTTGCCGTAGAGCGCGACGACCGGTGCCCCGCCGCGCTTGCGCACCACCTCGACGTCGCGCAGCTTGAACGCACCCAGGCCGACGCCGAGCGCCTTCATCACTGCCTCCTTGGCGCCGAAGCGGGCCGCCAGCCGCGGCGTCGGGTCACGATGTCGGAACGCGTAGGCGCGCTCGTCGTCGCTGAACAGCCGCTCGGGCAGGTGCACCCGGCGCTTCATCGCCAACCGGAACCGCTCGATCTCCACCAGGTCGGTGCCGACGCCGACGATGTTCACGCGCGGGTGCGCCACCGCTCGGCGAGCACGTAGACGGGCTCGGTGAGCAGGTCGACGACGTCGATGTCGTCGAGGCGCGAGTCGTCGAAGGTGGGCTCGGTCTCGGTGACGGCGTCCTTGAGCGCGGCGTAGCGGCCCCGGTAGCCCTGGAGCACGCCGCGCGACACCTCGGGCGCCAGGCGGGGGCGGAACGCAACGTGGAGGAGTGTCAATCCGGTCGTCTGGTTGCCCTTGAGCTCGGGGACGATGACCAGCGTGCGGCCGTCGCGGCGACCCCGCGCGACCGTGACCTCGCGCTCGTAGGCGACGCGGTGCTTGGTACCGATGAGTCGGGGATCGGTGTCGGTGCGCGACGCCAGGTTCGCGGCGATGCCGCCGCGGTCGACGACGTGGAGCGTGGCGGTGTCGCCGTCGACGTCGCCCTCGATGCGGTAGCGCGTGAACCCGGTGACCTGCTCCACGGCGGGGTCGAGGTCGACGAGCGTGCGGAGCGCGCGGTAGCTGACGCTGTCGCGCGCCACCCCCGCGGCCAGCACCTCCTGCACGAGTGGCACCTCGAGCAGCGTCTCGTCGGAGCGCGAGATGCCGACGGTGACCGTCTTCGCCTGGTGCTTGATCGCGTCGACGGGCCGCGTGAGTTCGTCGATCCCCTGCGTCAGCGCGGCGGTGAGATCGTCGACCACGGTGCTCGGCGTGCCGACCTTCCCCAGCTCGAGCTGGTAGGAGTCGAGGGGCGCGGCGCCGGTCGCGTAGCGCAGCACCGACGCGATGCGCACTGCGCTGCTGGCTTCGAGGTGGCCGTCGTAGGTCCCGGTGCGCAGCCCGTCGAAGAAGCCGGTCGCGGGCGCGTGCACCCTGGCCGCGAGCCGGTTGAGCAGATCGTCGCCGTCGCCGCCGGAGACGGCGGCTTCGATCGCGGCGCGGGCTTCGCGCAGGGGCCGGGCGGACGCGTCGATGGCAAGCGCCGCCTCGTAGCCGAAGAGGTGCCCGGCCATCGTCGAGAGCACGAACCCGAGGGCGGGGTGGACAGCGGGGACTGTAATTGTCTCGACCGCGCCGGAGAAGCGGGCGTCACCCTCGGTCGCGATGACGATCGGCGTCGCGCGGTGGGCCCGGTAGATCCCGACCTCTTTCGCCACGTCGTCGGCGTTGGAGCCCACCAGGCCCGACGCGCATACGAGGATGAGCGGCTCCGACGACAGGTCGATGTGCTTCTTGTCTTCCGTGAAGTCGCAGGCGATCGCCTTGTAACAGAGCTCCGACAGCTTGATGCGCAACTCGGACGCGGCGATGCGGTTGGAGCCGTTGCCGACGACGGCCCAGTAGCGCTTCGACGGGGCGTGGCGCTGGGCGACGCCCGCGATCCCGTCGCGGGCATCGAGCACCTCGAGCATCCGGTCGGGCAGCTCGCGCAACGCGGCGAGTAGCTCGTGGCTGCGGGTCTCGTCGGTCGGGCCGGCGGCACTGGCGATCGCGAGGGTGAGCACGAACCCAGCCGCGATCTGCGAGTAGAACGCCTTGGTCGAGGCCACGCTCATCTCGACGTCGCGGCCGTCGGACGTGTACAGCACGCCGTCCGACTTCTCGACGAGGTCGCTGTTCCGGCGGTTCACGATCGCCACGACGGAAGCACCCCGCGCGCGCACCAGGTCGACCGTGCGGTTCGTGTCGGTGGTGGTGCCGCTCTGGCTGATCGCGACGACCAGCGTGTCGTGCATGTCGGAGCGCAACGCGAAGCCCGACAGCTCGGTGGCCGGCATGGCGTCGACGAGCAGGTTGGTGGACGCGTCCCGCAGCGCGGCGGCGAGGCTCTGGCCGGCGACGGCGGCCGTCCCCTGGCCGATTACGATCACGCGTCGCAATACGCCGTCGCGAAGCCCGTCGAGCACCGCCTCGGGCAGCGACTCGGGACCGAGCTCGACCGCCAGCCGGCCGTCCGCGCCGGCGGCGATCTTGCCCCGCAGCGTCTTGCGGAACGACGCCGGGGCTTCCGAGATCTCCTTGAGGAGATAGTGCGGCGAAGCGCCGCGGTCGATGTCGCGGGTGGTGATCTCGGCCCGTTGCAGCTCGCTGCCGGACACCGGAAGCTCGGTGCCGTCGTACGCGAACCGCCGGACGCCGGATAGCTCGCCGGCCGCGCCTGCATCCAGGGTCACGATCTGACCGCGGGTGGCGCCGGGCCGCTGCGGGTCGGCGGGGGTCTCGCCGTCCATGCGCAGGTAGGTGGCGGTCTCCTCGACGAGCCCGTACGGCTCGCTGGCGACGACGAACGTGTCCTCGGCCAGGCCCACGTTGAGCGCCTGCCCGCTGCCGCGCAGCGCGAGCAGCACGCGGTCCGGGTGGTCGCCCGCGGCCGCCGCGATCGCCACCGAGCCCTCGAGCGAGGCGACCGTCGCCCGGAACGCCTCGTCCACCTCTTCGCCCACGCTGAGGCGCCGCGAGACCAGCGTCGGGATGACCTTGGCATCGGTGGTCATCTCGGTCGGGACGTCGAGTCGCTCGAGGGCCTCGAGATCGGCGTAGTTGTCGACGTCGCCGTTGAGCGCCCCGATGACGTACGGGCCGTCGGCGCGCCCGACTTCCTCGCTGTTCACGGGGTGTGCATTGGCCTCGGAGATGATGCCGACGCTCGCCCACCGAGTGTGCGCGAGCACGACGGCCTGGGCCGTGTCAGCAGCCACGGCCAGGTGCAGGAGCTCGTCGTCACGGATGGCGCGCCGCAGCGCCGCGGTGTTGTCGCCGAGCTCGCCGATCTCGGCCGCCGCCTTGTACACGAAGCTCAGGCAACCGCCGGCGCGCCGCACCGCTCTCGAGCCGAACAGGGGATCGCGCCGCTCCTCGAGCAGGCGCGCGATCGCGGGATCGTCGAGATCGAGGCCGTGGTGATGGACGAAGACGTGGAGTCCGGCGGAATCCCGGCCTCGCACCTCGAGCCGGTCGAGCGCCGACAGCGCGACCTGCACCGAGGTGAACGCCTCGATGGAGGTGGGACCGAGATCGGAGCCGCAGAGATCGGCGACGGCGCGCGCCATGCGCAGCCGGTCGTGTCCCACGGCCCAGACCGCGTCCTTGAGCCGCACGAGCGCGGCGTTGACGTCCTCGAGCTCGACAGTCGACAAGTCGGCGGCGCTCGCGTCCAGCGCACGTTCCACGCCGTCCGCGGCCAGCTGGAGCTGGTGGGCCTGGTGCTCCACGCCGACGGCGAGGGCGCGGTCGAGAAGCAGGGCGCGCACGCCGGGCGCGCCACGCAGCAGGGCGTCGACGGCCTCGACCCGCTCCGCTACGCGCGTCAGTACCTCCAGGCCGGCGATCTCCTGGTCGGCTCCGCCGACGATCTCCTGGTCGGCTCCGCCGACGGTGCCGCCGGCGCCGAGGGTCGCGACGGCTCCTTCGAGCTCCGAGAGCAGGTGGGCGCCGTCGGGCGGCATCCGGCCGCTCGACCGCCGCAGGACGGCCACGATGCCGCACATAGACCCTCCAGGGTAGGGCCTGGGGTGGTCCCATAGCGTTCCGCTGCGAACCACGACGGAGTGCAAAGCCGCCGCGGCCGAACAGCTAGGCGGAGCCGCAGGCGCGTTCGACGGCGGCGGTGAGACGCGCCGCCGCCGTCTCCGCCTGCGCCGTCGTCGGCGCCTCGACCATCACGCGCACCACGGGCTCGGTGCCCGACGCCCGCACGAGCACGCGGCCGTCGTTGCCCAGCTCCTGCTCGACGGAGACGAGCTCGGAGCGGAACGCGCCGTCGCGGTCGACGCCTCCACGGTCGGCGACCCGCACGCTCTGGAGCACCTGCGGCAGCGGCTCGACGACGGCGGCGAGCTCCGACAGCGACCGACCGGTCCGCGCGATCACGTCGAGCAGCAACAAACCGGTGAGCGTGCCGTCCCCGGTCGTGGCGAGGTCGGTGACGATGATGTGCCCCGACTGCTCGCCGCCCAGCGACAGGTCGCGCTCCTCGAGTGCGACGAGGACGTTGCGGTCCCCGACCGGCGTCTCGATGAGCTCGACGCCATGCTCGACGAGCGCGCGCCGCAACCCGAGGTTCGACATCACGGTCGCGACGACGGCGTCGCCGCGCAACTCTCCGCGCTCGTGGAGGTCGAGCGCGATGATCGCCAGCATCCGGTCGCCGTCGACGAGGGCGCCCGTCTCGTCGACCGCGATGATCCGATCGGCGTCGCCGTCGAAGGCGAGCCCGGCCTGAGCGCCGGCATCGACGACCGCGCCCTGGAGCTCACCGGGGGCGGTCGACCCGCACCCGGCGTTGATGTTGGTGCCGTCGGGCTGGTCGTGGAGCACCCGGACCCGCGCCCCGGCGACGCGCAGCGCCCACGGCGCGACCTCGTAGGCGGCACCGTTGCCGCAGTCGATCACGACCGACACGCCGTCGACGCGTCTCCCGCCGAGCGCGGCGCCGAGGTGGGCGATGTAGTCGGCGGGGGCCCCGAGGCGATCGCGTACGGCGCCCACCCCTGCGCCGTCGGGACCGGAGACGACCGAACCCGCGCCGGCGTCGACCAGGCGGCGCAGCTCGGCCTCGATCCGCTGCTCGGGATCGTCGGGGATCTTGCGGCCGCCGCGAGCGAACAGCTTCACGCCGTTGTCGGGGTACGGGTTGTGACTGGCTGACACCACCGCCGCGGGCGCGTCGAACAGCTGCGCGAGGTACGCGACGCCCGGTGTCGGCAGCACGCCGACCCGCTCGACGTCGGCGCCTTCGCTACAGAGCCCGGCGACGAGCGCAGCCTCGAGCAGCGGCCCGGACCGGCGCGTGTCGCGCCCGACGACGAAGGGGCGATCCGTACCGATTACGCGAGCCGCGGCACGTCCGAGCGCGGTGACGAGCTCGGGAGTGAGATCGCGGTTTGCGATCCCGCGGACTCCGTCGGTGCCGAACCGCAGGGTCATGCGGCCGCGCGGTGATCCCTCAGCGCTTCGAGTACTGCGGCGCCTTGCGAGCCTTCTTGAGGCCGTACTTCCGGCGCTCCTTCTCGCGGGCGTCGCGCGTGAGCAGTCCGGCCTTCTTCAGCGCCGGACGGAGCTCGTCGTCGAGCGACGCGAGCGCGCGTGCGATGCCGAGGCGGAGGGCGCCGGCTTGACCGCTCACGCCACCGCCGTCGAGTGCGGCATCGACGTCGTACACGTCAGCGGTCTGGGTGAGACGGAGCGGCTCGGTCGCGACGACCTGGTGCGTGAGGATCGGGAAGTACCGCTCGAACGCGTGTCCGTTCACCTTGATGACCCCGGTGCCGGGGCGCAGACGGACGCGCGCGATGGCCTCCTTGCGCCGACCGGTGGTCTGGATCAGGGGCTTTGTCACCCTTACCTCCGAGCCTTGCCGGCCAGCGGGCGTTCGACCGGCTTCTGGGCCGTGTGGGGGTGCGTCGGGCCGGCGTAGACGCGCAGCTTCCGCAGCATCTGTCGGCCGAGGCGGCCCTTCGGCAGCATCCCCTTGACGGCGCGGTGTACGACCTTCTCCGGATCGCGCTCGAGCAGGTGACCGAGACTCTCGGAGCGGATGCCGCCCGGGTACCCCGAGTGACGCCAGTACACCTTGCCCTCGGCCTTGCGCGGCTCGACCGCGATCTTTGCCGCGTTCACGACGATCACGTGGTCGCCGACGTCCACGTGCGGCGCCCAGACGGGCTTGTGCTTGCCGCGCAGCAACGTGGCGACCTCGGTCGCGAGGCGACCGAGCACGGCGCCGTCGGCGTCGATCACGTGCCAGGCGCGCTCGATGTCGCTGGGCTTCGGGCTGAAGGTCCGCACAGGAACGACAACGATACTCTCGGCGGTCACCCTCGCGACAATCGGCTCTCACCGGCTCGTCACGTCCGAGCGTTAGCCTTCACCGCGGCGGCGGGGGCTTTGCCGACCGTCGCCGCAAAGCCGGAGCTTGCGACGGCGGAAAGGAAAGACGTGACCGCTCCCCCTGCCGCTGTGCCCGTCCACGAGATCACGCCCGAACGCGAGGCCGACAGCGATCGTGCGCTCGAGGTGCTGCTCGACTCGGCCCTCGACGCCATCGTCGACATGGTCCTGATGGCACGAGACGGCGGCTACGAAGCCCACTCGCACGACGGCCGGGTCCGATTCCGGCGCACCGAGGGCGGCGGCTACGAGACCGTCGCCACCGAGGGCGCCGACCCGCTCGCCGACCAGTCCACCGAGAAGTTCGCGGGGCTCGACGCCGAGCGCGCCCACCCGTATCCGGCACGGCGAGAGAACGCGTACCCGTTCGCGTACGACCAGGTCGCCCAGCTGTTCGATCACCCGGCCGCACCCGACCTGTGCGTGATCCACTCGGCCGCGCACAACTGGGAGGACCAGGGCGGCCACCGCGGTGAGCACGGCTCCCTCGACGTCGTGCAGGCCCGTGCGCCGTTCGTCGTCGCGGGGAAGGGCGTACGCGCCGACGGCCTGGTGCCGCGAGCAGGCCGCCTCGTCGACGTCGCCCCCACCGTCGCCGAGCTCCTCGGGCTGACGCCGATTGAGAACGGCAGCTACATCTCCGGTCAGGACGGCGAGGTCCGCCACGACGTGCTCGACCTCGCGGCCGGGCGGCCGCGTCATGTCGTCGGGTTCTTGTGGGACGGCGCCAATCCCAACGTGGTGTACGCGATGGCCGCGGCCGGCGAAGCGCCGAACGTCGCCCGCCTCCTCGAGATGGGCACTGCGTACGAGCACGGCGCAATGGCCGGCCTGCCCACGGTGACGCTCGCTAACCACACGTCGATCCTCACGGGCCGGCTCCCAGGCCACCACGGCATCCTCAACAACGCGTGGTTCGACCGGCGCACCGGTCGCCAGATCATCACGAACTCGTCGGCCACGTGGCCGACGGCGATGGAGACGCTCACACCCGGCGTCGAGTCGATCCACGACGCCGTGCACCGGACGTGGCCCGACGCGTTCTCGGCGTCGGTCAACGAGCCCGCCGACCCCGGCGCCGACTACTCGACGTTCGACTTCTTCCGCCGGGGCGAGGTGCCGCCGATCCCGAAGACGCCCGACGGGCTGCCGCACACGACCGAGCGCTTCGTGCGCCCGTCGAAGGACTACTCGTGGTCCACGATCGTCGACCACCTGTGCGTCGAGCAGACGACCGGCATCTGGAGCGGCCACTACCGCGAGGTCGACTACCCGAAGCCGCGTTTCATGTGGGTGAACTTCACGCTCACCGACTCCGCCTTTCACGAGGGCGGCCCGCACTCGGAGATCGCGGCCGCGGCCATCCGTGACTGCGACGCCCGCCTCGGCGAGGTGCTGGCGGCGATCGAGCGGGCCGGCGCGTTCGACGACACGGCCTTCCTGCTCGTGGCCGACCACGGCATGGAAGAGAACGACCCCGCAGTGCGAGGCGATTGGGACGTGCATCTGCGCGAAGCCGGCCTCCGGTTCCGCGACGAGGGCTACAGCTTCCTCTACCTCGGGGAGGACTAAGCCCGCCCGCCTCAGCTCACGCCGATACCGACGAGCTTGCCGATCAGGAACGTCGCGGTGGCGACGAGCACGCCGATCACGGCCATGCGCAACCCGGAGCGGCCGGCGTGGCGACCGGTGAACACCGAGATCGCACTGCCGACACCGAAGAGCGCGAGCACGGACAGCACGGCTGACGTCACGACCGCGGCCGCGCCGCTGGCGAAGAAGAACGGCAGCACCGGCAGGAACGCGCCGGACGCGAACGCGGCGAACGACGAACCGGCGGCGACCCACGGCGAGCCCAACGTCCCGGGATCGAGACCGAGCTCCTCGCGCGCCAGCGTGTCGAGCGCGACGTCGGGCCGGGACATGATGTTGTCGACCAGCGCCTTGGCCTCGGCGGGGTCGACCCCCTTGGCCTGGTAGATCAGCTCGAGCTCCTCGCGCTCCTCGTCCGGGAACGCAGCCAGCTCCTGCTCCTCGATGCGCAGCTCGTTCTCGTACAGCTCCCGCTGCGACCGCACCGACACCCACTCGCCGGACGCCATCGAGAAGGCGCCGGCGACGAGTCCGGCGACGCCGGCGAGCATGACGATCGACTTGTTGCTCGTCCCGCCGGCGACGCCCATCACCAGGGAGAAGTTCGACACCAGCCCGTCGTTGACGCCGAAGACCGTCGCCCGCAACGCGCCGCCGATGCCGGCGCGGTGCCGGCCCTCGGCCGCCGCGATACGTCCACCCGCCGTGCCGCCACCCCGCATGGCCGCGACGACCTTGCCGTGCATCTGCTCCTGGGCGGCCATCGCCGCCGGCGCGGCAGCAAGGCTGCGGTACTTGTCGGCGTCCGCCGCTTCTGCCCGCAGCACGATCGGGAGCACGGCCTCCGTGCCGACCAGGCGCGCCAGCCTGCGCAGCACCCGGATACGGAACGGGAGCCGGGGCGGCTTGAGGTCGACGATCCCCGCCTCTCGCATCCGCCCGGCCCAGTGCGCGGCATGACGCTCCTCCGCTTCGGCCAGGGCGAGGAAGATCGGCCGGCGGTGCTCGTCGGCGTGGTCGGCCAGCGCGCGATACAGCGCGGCACCGCCCAGCTCGTCGGCCCACATCTCGCGGAACTGGGCCACCTCGGGGTCGAGCGCCGCGCCGCGCCTCGGCATACGAGAAAGGTACCGCCGGATTGGCGCGCTAGTAGCCGACCTCCCACAGGCACAGGCCCTCGGGGGGCGCAGGCTGCCCCGCGTTCGAGCGGTCCCTCGACCGGAGGATGCCCATGAGATCACCCGGCCGCTTCTTGCCCGTGCCCACGTCGACGAGCGTCCCGACGATCGACCGCACCATCTGCCAGCAGAACGCGGTGGCGCGGATGTCGTAGCGCAGCACGCCGTTCCCCATCTCGTGCCAGCGCGACTCGAGCACGCGCCGGGCCGTCGTCGACCCTTCCGGTCCCTGCCGGCAGAAGGACGCGAAGTCGTGCTCGCCGACGAACGGGTCGGCCCCGAGCCGTAGCGCGGGGACGTCGAGGGGAGTCGGCACCCACCACGCGTAACGGGCGACAAACGGGTCAGGCACTGGACGGTTCACCACCGCGTAGCGGTAGGCGCGCCAGCACGCGGACCGGCGGGCGTCGAACCCCGGCTCGACCAGTTCGGCTTCGCGCACCACCACCTCCGGGGCGAGGGCGCCGTTCACCGCCGATTGGAGCCGCCACGTGTCGAGACCGGGTTCGGCGTCGAAGCTCACGACCTGTCCCCAGGCATGCACGCCGGTATCGGTGCGTCCCGCGCACGACAAGCGCTCGACGGGATGGCGCAGGAACCGCTCGAGCGCCTTGGCGAGCACCCCCTCGACGGTGCGCACGTCGGGCTGGCTCGCCCAGCCGTGGAAGCCGGTGCCGTCGTACGCCACGACCAGCTTCACGCGGGCCGGGCCTTCGTTCCCCTCGAAAAGGCTCATGAAAGGGGCACCTCAGGCAGGCGCCGGGGTTTCCCCGGCGCCGGAGCACGAATTCTGTTGGCTGGAGCGCAAGCGTCAGCTTGCGCGACCAGAAGGTCAGACGAGCTCGATGCGCGCCATGGGGGCGCGGTCGCCCGGGCGCGGGCCAAGCTTGAGGATGCGCAGGTACCCGCCGTTGCGGTCGGCGTACCGGGGGGCGATCTCGTCGAACAGCTTGTGGGTGACCTGCTTGTCGTGCATCCGGGCGACGACGAGGCGCTGCTGGTGCACGCCGCCGCGCTTCGCCTTCGTGATCAACCGCTCGGCGTAGGGTCGCAGCGCCTTCGCCTTGGCGACCGTCGTCGTGATCGCGCCCGCCTCGAAGAGGTGCGCGGCCAGGTTCGCGAGGAGCTGCTTCTCGTGCGCCGGGCCTGAGCCGAGGCGCGGGCCCTTCCGCGGTGCGGGCATGGTGCGGCTCCCTACTCCTTCACGCGCAGCGACAACCCGCGCTCGTCGAGCTTCTGCAGCACCTCTTCGAGCGACTTCGAGCCGAAGTTCGTGATCCCGAGCAGCTCGTCCTCGGACTTCTGGACCAGCTGCCCGATCGTGTCGACCCGGGCCCGCTTCAAGCAGTTGCGCGGTCGCTCGGACAGGTCGAGCTCCTCGATGGGCAGCTCGAGGTCGGGAGATGCGGCGGTGATCGGCGAGACCTCGCCCAGCTCGAGACCCTTGGGCTGCAAGGACAGGTCGGCGACCAGGCTGACGAGGTTGCGGAGCGTCTCCCCCGCCGAGGCGAGGCCGTCCCGGGGTGAGATCGAACCGTCGGTCTCGATCTCGAGGCTGAGCTTGTCGTAGTTGGTCGCCTGCTCGACGCGTGTCGGCTCGATCGAGAACGCCACCCGGCGAACGGGCGAGAAGATCGCGTCGACGGGGATCACGCCGATCGTCGACGTGCGCTTGTTGCGCTCGGCCGAGAGGTAGCCGCGGCCCTGCTCGACGGTCAGGTCGAGGGCCAGGCGGCCCCGCTGGTTGACGGTCGCGAGGTGCAGCTCGGGGTTCAGGATCTCGACGTCGGCCGTCGTCTGGATGTCGCCGGCCGTGACGTCACCGGGGCCGCGCTTGTCGACGCGCAGCGTCACCGGCTCCTCCGCCTCGCACCGCAGGACGAGGTCCTTGAGGTTGAGGATGAGGTCGGTGACGTCCTCCTTGACCCCGGGGATCACGTCGAACTCGTGCAGGGCCTCGTCGAAACGGACCTGTGTCACGGCCGCGCCCGGGATCGACGAGAGCAGCGTGCGCCGGAGGCAGTTGCCGAGGGTGTGGCCGAAGCCGGGCTCGAGCGGCGAGATCGTGAACGTCTGGAGGTTCCCGTCGGGCTCGCCGGCTTCGACTTCGGGTCGCTGGATGATGAGCATGGTGTTTCTCGCTTCTTTGGTTGTCGGGGGAGTCGACTACTTGGAGTAGAGCTCGACGATGAGCGCCTCGCGCACGGGCACGTCGATCTGCTCGCGCAGCGGGAGGTCGCGCACGGTTGCCTTGAGGTCGCCACCGCTCACGTCGAGCCAGGCGGGCACGGCTCGGTCGAGCGTGTCGAGGTTGTGCCGCAACACGATCATCTTGCGCGACTTCTCGTGGATCTCGACGACGTCGTCCTTCCGAAGCTCCTTCGACGGGATCGTCACCCGTCGGCCGTTCACCGTCACGTGCCCGTGGCGCACGAGCTGGCGGGCCTGGTTCCGGCTGGCGGCGAAGTTGGCGCGGAACACGGTGTTGTCGAGCCGCAGCTCGAGCGCACGCAGCAGGTTCTCGCCGGTGATGCCGGACTGCTTGCTCGCCGCGTCGTAGAGGTTCTTGAACTGTCGTTCGAGGAGGCCGTAGATGCGACGCGCCTTCTGCTTCTCGCGCAGCTGGAGCAGGTATTCGCTCTCGCGAATTCGACCGCGCCCGTGCTGGCCGGGCGGGTACGGCTTGCGCTCGACCGGGCACTTCATCGTGTCGCACTTGGGGCCCTTGAGGAACAGCTTCATGCGCTCGCGCCGGCAGAGCTTGCAGACGGCGCCCGTGTAACGCGCCATCAGACCCGCCTCCGCTTCGGGGGTCGGCAGCCGTTGTGCGGGATGGGCGTGACGTCCTTGATCCCGGCGACCTCGATGCCCGCGTTCTGGAGCGAGCGGATGGCGGTCTCGCGGCCGGAGCCGGGCCCCTTCACGACGACGTCGACCTTGCGCACGCCGTGCTCCATCGCCCGGCGGGCCGCGGTCTCGGCGGCCTGCTGCGCGGCGAAGGGCGTGGACTTTCTGGATCCCTTGAACCCCACGTTGCCCGACGACGCCCAGGCGAGCACGTTGCCCTCCTGGTCGGCGATCGTGATGATCGTGTTGTTGAACGACGACTTGATGTGCGCGGTGCCGTACGCGACGTTCTTGCGCTCGCGGCGCCGCGGCCGCCGCCCTCCTGCTGCCGGCTTCGCCATCTCCCTGCCCTACTTCCTCGCCCGCTTCTTGCCTGCGACGGTCTTCTTCGGGCCCTTGCGCGTCCGCGCGTTGGTGCGCGTGCGCTGCCCGTGTACCGGCAGCCCACGCCGGTGGCGCACACCCTGGTAGGTACCGATCTCCATCTTGCGCTTGATGTCCTGCGAGACTTCGCGACGGAGGTCACCCTCGACCTTGACGTTCTGGTCGACGTAGGTGCGCAGCTTCGCGACCTCGTCGTCGGTCAGGTCGCGCACCCGTGTGTCGGGCGAGATGTCGGTGGCGAGCGCGACGTTGCGCGCGACCGTCCGGCCGATGCCGAAGATGTACGTGAGCGATACCTCGAGCCGCTTCTCGCGCGGGATGTCGACACCGGCGATACGAGCCATCTCTTCTCCTAGCCTTGCCGCTGCTTATGGCGCGGGTTGGTGCAGATGATCCGCACCGTGCCGTGCCGGCGGATCACCTTGCACTTCTCGCACATTCTCTTCACCGACGGGCGAACCTTCACGCCTGCACTCTTCTACTTGTAGCGGTAGGTGATGCGACCCCGGCCCAGGTCGTATGGAGTCAGCTCCACCTGGACGCGGTCACCGGGAAGGATCCGGATGTAGTGCATCCGCATCTTCCCGGAGATGTGGGCGAGCACCTTGTGCCCGTTCTCGAGCTCGACACGGAACATGGCGTTGGGCAACGGCTCGACCACCGTTCCTTCGACCAGGATCGTGTCGTCTTTGGGCTTGGCCAGGGCTTCCACCACCTGTGGGACTCGGGCGCGCCAAAGGAGCCGGACGCACCATTGGGGCGACTGAGAAGTCTACCCGACCCCCGGAACCCTTGAGAACTCGGGGCGCTGGCCCCCCGGCGCCTCAGCCGGTGAAGCGCGGCGTCGCGACCACGGGCTGCGCCACTGCACAGCCGCCCACGTCGGGATCGAAGGTGATCGTCACGACGCCGTCGCTGTGGCGCACGCCAGTCTCGAGCGCGACGCCCGCGGGCCCGAAGCCTGATCCGCCGCCGCCGCCGCGGCCGACCCACCCGCGCGCACCCACCACCGATGCCGCATGATCTCCACCCCACTCCGCCCCGCCGTCCAGCGGATGCCGCTTTCTAGACGATCACCCGGGCTGGCGCAATCGCCGCGGTCCGACTCAGATCCGGCACCGCAGACACCCTGCTCACCAGGGCAGGGTCAGGACCTCCGGCCCGTTGGCGGACACCGCGATCGTGTGCTCGAAGTGGGCCGAGCGGCGGCCGTCGCGGGTGACCACCGTCCACCCGTCCGCGAGGAGCTCGGTCTCGGGCCCGCCTGCGTTCACCATCGGCTCGATGGCGAGCACCATCCCCTCCTTGAGCCGAAGACCCCGGCCCGCAGGCCCGTAGTTGGGGATCTGGGGTTCTTCGTGCATGGCCGTCCCGATCCCGTGGCCGACGTACTCCCGCACCACCGAGAAGCCGGCACCCTCGGCGACGCCCTCGACGGCGGCGCCGATGTCGCCCAGCCGGTCCGCCTGGGTGACGTGCTCGATCGCCGCCGCCAGCGACTTGCGGGTGACCTCGAGGAGGCGCTTCGACTCGTCGTCGATCTCGCCGACGGGCACTGTCACGGCGGCGTCGCCGTGCCAGCCCTCGATGATCGCCCCGCAGTCGATTGAAAGGATGTCGCCCTCTCGCAGCACGACGTTCTCGGACGGGATGCCGTGCACGATGACCTCGTTCGGCGACGCGCACACGACGCCGGGAAACGGCGGGTTGCCGTATCCGAGGAAGTTCGAGCGCGCGCCCCGCCGGTCGAGCACCTCTCGGGCCGCCCGGTCGACGTCGGCGGTCGTCGCGCCGGGCACCGCGGCGCGGATGCAGACCTCGTGCATCTCGGCCACGACCTTGCCCGCCTTTCGCATCAGCGCGATCTGCTCGCGGGTCTTGCGCGTGATCACATCTGGCACGACTTGAGCCGCTGGTCGACCTGCGCCACCAGCCGGGCGAACACGTCGTCGCTGTCGCCCGTGCCGTCGACCACCAGGACCTTCCCGAGCTTGCGGTAGAAGTCGATGATCGGGACGGTCTCCTCTTCGTAGAGCTCGAGACGCCGCATCACCGCGTCCTCGGTGTCGTCCTCGCGTTGGACGACCCTGCCGCCGCACACGTCGCAGGTCCAGTCGTTCTTCGGCGGCGCGTTCACGTGGTACGTGGCTCCGCAGCCCTCGCACACCCGGCGGCCGGCGATCCGGTCGAGGACGATCTCGGTGGGGACGTCGAGGTTGATGACGAGATCCAGCGGATGCCCGTCGAGTACCTCCTCGAGCTTCTCTGCCTGCTGGACGGTCCGCGGGAAGCCGTCGAGGACGAAGCCGTGGTCGACGAGCCCGTCCTCGGCGAAGCGGTCCTCGACGATCCTGAGCACGAGGTCGTCGGGCACGAGGTCGCCGCGGTTCATGTAGCGCTCGGCCTCGAGCCCGGCGGGTGTTCCTGACGCGGCGGCGGCGCGGAACAGGTCCCCTGTCGAGACGTGTTCGCTGCCATACCGCTCAGAGAGACGGGCGGCTTGCGTGCCCTTGCCTGCGCCCTGCTTTCCGAGCAGGACCAGACGGGGACCTCGGCTCATCGGCGCACTCCGGCTAGGCGAGGAAGCCCTCGTAGTTGCGCATCATCAGCTGGCTGTCGATCTGCTTCATCGTCTCGAGGGCGACGCCCACGGTGATGAGCAGCGCGGTGCCGCCGAACGGGAACTGCCGGATGTCCCAGAGCGCGAACACCAGCAGTGGTGCGATCGCGATGGTGGCCAGGAACAGCGACCCGGGGAGCGTGATGCGGTTCAACGTCTTCGCCAGGTACCGCTCCGTCGGCGGACCCGGTCTGATCCCGGGTATGAACCCGCCTTGCTTGCGGATGATGTCCGCCTGTTGCGCGGGGTTGAACGCGATCGCCGTATAGAAGTACGCGAAGAAGATGATCAGAAGCGTGTACATGCCGATGTAGAACCAGCTCTGGTTCTGCACGAGGTTGTCGTTGATGAACTGCTGCAGCCCCTCCCACGGCGTCGCCGTGGCGATCAGCGCAGGGAACGACAGGATCGAGCTGGCGAAGATCACCGGGATCACACCCGACTGGTTCACCTTCAGTGGTATGTACGTGCTCTGGCCGCCGTACATTCGTCGGCCCACGACGCGTTTCGCGAACTGCACCGGTATGCGCCGCTGCCCCGATTCGACGAACACGATCCCGACGATCATGGCGACGCCGATGCCGATGATCGTGAAGAACTGGAACTTGCTCCCCTCGCTGTAGATCGACGAGCCCTGCGCGGGGAGGCGCGACACGACCGAGGCGAAAATGAGGATCGACATGCCGTTGCCGATGCCGCGCTGGGTGATGAGCTCGGCCAGCCACATGAGGAGTGCGGTGCCGGCCGTCCAGATCAGGACGATCATGGCGGCGCGCGGGGTGTCGAAGCCCGGGATGAGGTCGCGGCCGCGGAAGCCGGCGAAGCCCAGGAGCCCGCTCTGGCCCTGGTGCAGGGCGAACACGAAGCCCGTGGACTGCACGAGCGCGAGCGCCACCGTCAGGTAACGGGTCCACTGGGTGATCTTCTTCTGGCCGACCTGCCCCTCGTTCTGCCATTCCTCGAGCTTCGGGATCACGACCCCGAGCAGCTGCATGATGATCGACGCCGTGATGTACGGCATGATCCCGAGGAAGAAGATCGCGACGTTGGTGATCGCGCCGCCCGAAAAGAGATCGAGGAAGCCGACGACCCCGGTGTTCTCCGACTGCTTCTGAAGATCCTTGATCGCGTTGAAGTCGATGAACGGCACCGGCAGGTGGGCACCGATGCGGTAGACCCCGATGATGACCAGGGTGAAGAGGATCTTGTTGCGCAGGTCGGGCACCCGGAACATGTTCCGCAGGCGGGAGAGCATGGGGGAGCGCGACCTCCTCTCGCGTCGGGGACGTCGAGCTTAGCGGTTGGTGAGGGCGTTCCCCTTGGCGGGGGGACGCCGGCGGAACGGCAACGGCAGGCGCTCGGTGCGGCCGCCGGCGCCTTCGATCGCCCGGATGGCGGCAGCGGAGAACGCGTGGGCGCGTACGGTGAGCGCCTTCG
>JBKOZX010000126.1:0-4203 GCA_046726115.1 Actinomycetota bacterium
ATATGGACCGAACCGCCGACGTCGTATCCCGGCACCTCGGAGAGGTTGAATGTCTCCGCGACCACGCCTTGGCCGGCGAAGGCGGCGTCTCCGTGGAGGAGGACCGGCAGCACGGAGGTGCGGGCGGCGTCGCCGCGCACGATTTACACCGACACACTCGTCCGCCGCGGTGACATGACGATGGAAGATGCCGGGGCCGTCGGCGAGGAGCTCAAGGCGCGCCTCGATACCGCCTTCGCCGAGACCCAGCGCAGCGCTCGGCCCGACGCGAACCAAGCAGCAACCCCGGACGCGCCGAGCGAGCCGCGGCTCCCGTCGCCCCTGCCCGATCCGTCGGCGCGCGTCCAGACCGCCGTCGACCGCTGGGTGCTCGCCCGCGTCGTGGACGGGCTCATGACCCGTCCCGAGGGGTTCGAGGTGCACCCGAAACTCGAGCGCCTCCTCCAGACGCACCGGGTCGCGTTCGACAAGGGCGAAGCCGACTGGGCGCTCGCGGAGAGCCTCGCGTTCGGGTCGCTGCTCCTCGAGGGCACGCCCGTGCGCCTCTCGGGCCAGGACACGCGGCGGGGCACGTTCAGCCAGCGGCACGGCGCGCTCGTCGATCAGCGCACCGAGGCGGAGTACGTCCCGCTCGCGAACCTGGCGCCCGACCAGGCCGAGTTCATGCTCTACGACTCGGTGCTCTCGGAGTACGCCGCCCTCGGGTTCGAGTACGGCTACTCGGTCGCGTACCCCGATGTGCTGGTCCTGTGGGAGGCGCAGTTCGGCGACTTCGTCAACGGCGCCGACATCGTGATCGACCAGTTCATCGCGGCCGCCGAGGACAAGTGGGGTCAGGCCAGCGGCGTCGGTCTCCTGCTCCCCCACGGCTTCGAAGGCCAGGGCCCGGAGCACTCGAGCGCCCGGATGGAGCGGTTCCTCACCCTCAGCGCGGAGGACAACCTGCGGGTCGTCTACCCGTCGACGGCCGCGCAGTACTTCCACGTGCTCCGTCGGCAGGCGCTGGCGACGCGGCACGCGCCCCTCGTGTGCTTCACGCCCAAGCGGTACCTGCGCATGCCGCACACGCGGTCGCCGGTGTCGGAGCTCACCTCGGGTGGGTTCCGCCTGACGCTCGACGATCGCGCCGACCTCGATCGCGATGCCGTCCTCCGGGTGCTGCTCTGCACGGGCAAGGTCGCGCACGAGCTCATGGACAAGCGGGACGAGCTGGGGGTTCCGGCCGCGGTCGTGCGCGTCGAGCAGCTCTATCCGTGGCCCGAGGGAGAGATCACCGAGATCGTGGCGAGCTACCCCAACGCGCGGGACGTCTGGTGGGTGCAGGAGGAGCCGGCGAACATGGGCGCCTGGAACTTCGTCCACGCCCGGCTCGCACGGGCGCTGCGCGACCGCGCCGAGCTGCGTCACGTGGCCCGCGAGGCGAGCGCCAGCCCCGCGACCGGCAGCATGACGATCCACGAGCGGGAGCAGCAGCAGCTGCTCGCGGCCGCGTTCGAGGGTCTGACCTAGGCCGGGCGCGCTACGAGCGGTCCGGTGCCGCCCCGCGGATCGGCTCGAGCTCGTCGCTGTCGACGCCGACCGGCTCACCCTCCCCGTCGTCGCTGACCACGGCCGGAACGGGCTCGTGCGCGGCCTCGTACTCGGCCTCGAGCGCCACGACTGGCCGCCGGGCGCGCGCCGGGAGCCAGATGAACGCGGCGATGGCGCCGATGATGAGCACCGCCGCCCCTACCAGGTAGCCCTGGTGCATCCCGTCGACGAACGCCGTGCGCGCCGTGCTCGCGAGTGCGTTGCCCGCGGGTCCGCCGAGGCGGCTGGCAGTCTCGAGCGCGAAGCCGAGGGAGTTCTTGGCGTCGTTCGCGACTCCCTTCGGAAGTGGCTGCCCGGCGACGGCATCGCCGACCTTCGAGCCGTACGTCGACGCGAGCACGCTGCCGATGATCGCGACGCCCAAGGCACCGCCGACCTGACGGGTCGTGTCGTTCACGGCCGAGCCGACGCCCGCCTTCGCGAGCGGGAGCGAGCCCATGATCGACTCCGTCGCCGGGGCCATCGTGAGACCCATGCCGACGGCCATCAGCATGAGACGCCAGAAGATGTTCTCGTAGCCCGTCGACACCTCGAGCCCCGCGAACGACAGGACGCCGAGCCCGGAGAGCAACAGCCCGGTCGAGACGACGACCTTGGTGCCGACCCGCTCCACGATCCGCGCGCTGAGCGGCGCCACCACCATCATCGTCAGGGCGAGCGGGAGCAGCCGGATGCCGGCTTGGAGGGGCGAGTAGCCGAGCACGAACTGGAAGTACTGCGTCAACAGGAAGATCACGCCGAACATCGCGAAGAAGAGGATCGAGATGCTGGCGCTCGCGCTCGTGAACCGCGGGTTCTTGAAGAAGTTCAGGTCGAGCATGGGATGCGAGCTGTTGCGCTCCCACACGAAGAAGGTCACCAGCAGGACCACGGCCAGGCCAAGCGCGCCGAGGATCGTCGAGTCGCTCCAGCCCTTCGTCGGCGCCTCGATGAACGCGTAGACGAGAGAGACGAGACCCGCGATGGAGAGGCCGGCGCCGACGAGGTCGAGCCTCGGGGCGGTGGGATCCTTCGACGTCGGCATGATCAGGACACCGGCGCCGAGCGCGACCGCCACGATCGGCAGGTTCACGAGGAAGATCGATCCCCAGTAGAAGTGCTCGAGCAGAAAACCGCCCGTCACGGGACCGATCGCGACCGCGAGGCCGGCCACACCGGCCCAGATCGCGATGGCGCGCCCGCGCTCCTTCCCCTCGAAGACGCTCGTGATCAGCGACAGCGTCCCCGGCATGATGAACGCCCCACCGACGCCCATGAGCGCGCGTGAGGCGATGAGCTGGCTCGGCGAGCTCGCCATCGCCGAGAGGAGCGAGCCGAGCCCGAACACGCTCAGTCCCACCTGCAGCGCGCCGCGCCGGCCGAAGCGGTCGCCGAGGCTGCCGGCAGTCAGCAGGAGTCCCGCGAACACGAGCGTGTACGCGTCGACCATCCACTGGAGCTGACTCGTGGTCGCATCGAGCCCGCCTTGGCTCTCGGGCCGTGCGAGCGTCGGGAGGGCGACGTTCAGGATCGAGTTGTCGACGACGATGATCAGGAGGCTGAGGCACAGCACTCCGAGGATCCACCAGCGGCGGTTGTGCACCGACTCCTCCACGCCCATGAGTGGATCCTTTCAGGTGGCGGCCCGTCTCCCGCTTCCCAACACCATGAGGCGGGGCCATCTTCCATCGACGAGTGAGACGGACGTCTCAGCCCGGTTCAGCCAGATCGGGTTTTGAGCGCCTTCCAGCCGACGACGCCGATGGCGACGCCGAACGCGATCGAGATGACCGCCAGCGCCCCGTGCACCACATAGAAGCCGGCCGAGCGGTCCTCGCCGGCCATGTTCACTAGCCGGGTGACCCAGACGAACAGGGTCCACGCCCCCGCGGCCAGCAGGAGAATGGAGACGCGTCGGGTCACGAGGCGGCGTCGACGGCAGCCAGCGCGCGCTGCACGGCGGGCGCGGACGCGTTGACCAGGGGCAACCGCACGTCGGGCGTGGGAATGCGTCCCTGCGCGTGGAGCACGCCCTTGAACACGGCCGGGTTCGGCTCCGCGAAGTTGGCTTGGACGACGGGAAGGAGCGCCTCGGCGTGCGCCCTGCCCTCGTCGACTTTGCCCGCGAGCCCGCACTCGATCATCTCGACGAACCGCGACGTGCACACGTGCGCCGTGGCGCAGATCGTGCCGGCGCCGCCCATGAGCGTGAGCGGCAACAGGATCGTGTCCTCGCCGCCGAGCACCGAGAAGCCGTCGATGTGATTCGTGCCCCGCAGGAGCTCGAGCGTGTCTGCGTCGATGCCCGCCACGGCTTGCTTGATGCCGGCGAAGTTCGCTGTCCGGGCGAGCTCGATGACGCCTGCCGCGCTGAGGTGGCGGCCCGTTCGCACCGCGATGTTGTAGATCACGACGGGGACGGGGCTGACCTCGGCCACCGCGCGGAAGTGGGTGACGATCCCGGCCTCGGACGGGCGCACGTAGTACGGCACGACGACGAGCGTCGCGACCAGCGCCGGTGTACCCGCAAGCTCCTTCACAGCCTGACGCGTCGTTCGTGTGTTGTTCGTGCCCGCACCAACGATGAGTTGCGCGGAACGGTCGGCGCAGGCTTTCGAGCACACGCCGATCACA
>JBKOZX010000127.1:0-3817 GCA_046726115.1 Actinomycetota bacterium
TCGAGGCGTTCAAGGCGGCGGGGCTCGAACCGCGCGGCCAGTTGCACGCGGCGATGCTCGACACCAAGCGATCGTGGGACGAGCTGGTGCTCCGCCACGCGCCCGACGAGGAGACCGCCTACCGGATCCTCGAGAACCGCCTGTACACCAACATCACGGGTCGGTTCGTGCAGAGCCACGACTACATCGCGATGGAACGGCTCTTCGACGTACATGCCACGGGGAAGTACGACCTCATCATCATCGACACGCCACCGACTCGGAACGCGATCGATTTCCTCGAGGCGCCGAGCCGCATGGCCGACTTCTTCGGCGGCCGCCTGCTGCGGTGGCTCACGATGCCGTACCGGATGGGCGGCCGGCGCGGCGCACGCATCATCAACGTCGCCAGCCGGCCCTTCTACCAGCTGGCCGACCGCATCCTCGGCAGCCAGTTCCTCCAGGACATCGCCGAGTTCTTCCTCAGCTTCCAGTCGATGTACGACGGGTTCAGCAAGCGGGCGCAGGCGGTCGAACGGCTCCTGCACGATCGAAGGACGACGTTCGCCGTCGTCACGACGCTCGAGGGCGCGCCGCTCCGCGAAGCGCAGTTCTTCTGCGAGCAGCTCATCAAGCGCGACTTCCATCTCGGGGCTCTCGTCCTGAACAAGACGCTGCCCGAGTACCTGCTCTCACCCGATGCCGCACGTGCGGCCGACATCCTCGCCGCCGAGGCCGGGCCCATCGCCGAAGCGCTGGCGCGTTCCGGTGCCGCAGAGCTGGCCGACGCGCCTCGCACGGCGCGTGTGCTGCGGACCATCGGCGAGTCGTTCAAGAACTTCGCCGTGGTGGCTACCCGTGAGGCCGAGCTCAAGACGGAGCTCGGGCGGGTGCCGGACGTGGTCGCGAACGTTCCGAACCTCGAGGTGGATATCTACGACGTCGGCGGCTTGGCCCGCATCGGGGATGCCCTGTTCGGCGCGTGAGCCAAGGCATCGGAAGGCGCGCGGTTTCGCGAACACCCGCCGGTACGATTTCCTCATGACGCTCGGCGAGATGGCGCGCACCAACACGGGCCTCAGTGGCGCGGCGCTCACGCACGCGCAGCGGCTCGTCGCGTCCTGGCAGCTGCTCGCCGACCTGTGCTTCTCCGACTTGCTGTTCCTCGCCCCGATCGAGGGTGAGGACGGCCGCCGCTTCGTCGTGCTGGGCCAGGTGCGTCCGACGACCGACCAGACCCTCTACACCACCGACATGGTCGGCACGGTCGTGGGCGAGATCGAACGGCCGATCGTGACTCGGGCGTGGCGGTCGGAGGAGATCATCGAAGGCGAGGCGACGGTGCTCGGCGCGCCGGAGCGCGCCCGCATCCGCTGCATCCCGGTCCGGTGCGAGGGGTCGATGATCGGCCTCGTCACCCGCGAGACACCGGTCACGTTCGGGCGCCGGCGGGGCGAGCTCGAGGGCCATTACTTCTGGGTGTTCGACCGGTTCGCGCGGATGATTGCCCAGGGGAGCTTCCCCTTCGCGCGCGACGAGGTCGAGTTCGAGGACGCTCCCCGCGTCGCCGACGGGGTCATCGTCTTCGACGGCGACGCCCAGATCCGGTTCGCGAGCCCGAACGCGATCAGCTCGCTGCATCGCATGGGGATCCACGCGTACGCCTCTGGACAACAGCTCGCTGAGATCGGCTTCGACCAGGACGCGGTGGACGCTGCGTTCGCAGCGCGTCTGCCCGTGACCGAGGAGGTCGAGCGCGGCGACGCGTCGATCCTGATCCGGGCCATCCCGCTGCTCGAGGACGGCGCGGCCGTCGGCGCGGTGCTGCTCATGCGCGACGTCACGGACCTGCGCCGTCGCGACCGCATGCTCCTGTCCAAGGACGCGACGATCCGCGAGATCCACCACCGGGTGAAGAACAACCTCCAGACGATCGCCGCGCTGCTCCGGCTCCAAGGCCGGCGCCTGTCATCGGAGGAGGCACAGGACGCGATCGAGGAGTCGGAGCGGCGGATCCGATCGATCGCGATCGTGCACGAGACGCTTTCCCGCGACGCGGGCGACGTCGTGCCGTTCGCCGAGGTGGTCAAGCCACTGGTGCGGACGGTGGAGGAGAGCGTCACGACTGCGGAGGTGACGCTGCGCTTCGATGTGCGGGGTGACGCCGGCGAGCTGCGCGGCGATGTCGCCACCGCGCTCGCGGTCATCCTCAACGAGCTGATGCAGAACGCCGTCGATCATGCGTTTCCCCGCGACGGCGCCGGCCCGGTGCAGGGGCGCGTCGTCGTGACGTTGGCGCGCCTGGACGGGGAGCTGGTCGTCGAGGTGGTGGACGACGGCGTCGGCCTTCCGAGCGGCTTCTCGCTCGAGGGCTCGAAGGGTCTCGGCCTGTCGATCGTGCAGGCGCTCGTGAGCGGGGAGCTCGGTGGGTCGATGGAGCTGGGCCCGGGGGAGCGCAACACGGGCGGGACCCACGTGCGCCTGCGGCTGCCGGTGGCGCCGAGCGCGCCCGTGGAGCTGTGAGGCCCCTAACTCGCGGCGCGCCGCTGCTTCGCCAGCCAGGCCTTCCGCAGCTTCCGGCGATCCTCTTCGGTCGTGCCGCCCCACACGCCCGCCTCCTGGTTGGTGGCGAGGGCGAACTCGAGGCACTCCTCGCTCACGTCGCAGGCGGTGCAGATGCGCTTGGCCGTCTCGATCTGCTCGAGCGCGGGACCGGTGCTGCCGATCGGGAAGAAGATGTCGGGGTCGGAATCGCGGCACGCCGAGCGATCCCGCCACGCGTCCACGTCCCAGTCATGAGTTCTGATCCAAGTGAGCGCCACGAAGCCTCCGTACCCGTGGTCCTCGTGCGAGCAGTGGTGGAACAGCGCTCGTGCGCACGTTCACAAGCATCCTCGGGCCAAACACCTCGAGGCAGAATGGAGGGTATTGGCCGCTGCACGATCGCGCAAGGGTCCTGACCTGCACTTCCGCGCGGCGTGAGCGTGGCACTGCCGCGCATCCTCGCCCACCGCGGCGCCCGGCGGGTGGCGCCCGAGAACACCGTCGAGGCGTTCGTCGCCGCGGCGGCGCTCGGCGCCGACGGCGTGGAGCTCGACGTCCACCGGACCGCCGACGGCGGGCTCGTCGTCCACCACGACGCCGAGGCGCGGGGGATCGGCGTTCTCGCCGAGCGAACGGAGGCGGAGATCCGTGCCGCCCGGCCCGAGATCCCCACCCTCGAGGAGGCTCTCGAGGCGTGCCTCGGGATGCTCGTCAACATCGAGGTGAAGAACCTGCCCGGCGACGCCGACTACGACGCCGCAGAAGGCGTGGCGGCCGCGGTCGTCGAGCTCCTGGTGCGCCGCGACCGTCGGGACGACGTCCTCGTCTCGTCGTTCAACCTCGAGTCCGCTGATCGGGTCCGTGCGCTTGACGGGTCGATCGCCACCGGCTTCCTGACGCTCGTCGGGCTGGATCCCGTCGACGGCGTCGAGGTGGCGCACGCGCACCGTCACGGCGCCCTGCACCCCGACGTGCGCTCCCTCGTGGATCAGGTGGCCGACGCCACGGTCGAGCGGGCGCACGCATTCGGGATGGCCGTGAACGTGTGGACCGTCAACGACCAGGACGAAATGCGCCGGCTCGCCGCCGCCGGGGTCGACGCCGTCATCACCGACGTGCCCGACGTCGCGGCCGAGGTGCTCAGGGCGTGACGATCGTGAGCGCGTCCGGCTGCCACGACATTGTCAGGTGCTCGATTTCGCCGAGGTAATCCCCGTCGACCTGCCAGGGAAACGATCCGTACCCGGTGACTGTGAGCGAGTGCACATCGGTGCGCTGCGCGACCTTCGGGTCG
>JBKOZX010000128.1:0-3536 GCA_046726115.1 Actinomycetota bacterium
CTGGCTCCGCACCGGGGCCGGGGCGCCGCCCCGCGAGCTCCTTGCCGCCATCCTCGGCTTCCCCGTGGTGCCGGCCGTTGTGCTCCCGGGCGGGCCCGGGCGCCTCCCTGTCCGACCGTGGCGCGTCGTCGTCGGGCCCGTCGTCGAGACGGCGACCGACGCGGTGCCCGGCGACACGCTTGCCGGGGCCGAGCTGGCCGAACGGACCCGGGCCGCCGTCAACCACCTGCTGCGTGCGGTGCGCGGCGCTTCGGCGGGCGACTGACCGCTTCCTGACTCTCTCGTGACTAGTCGGGCGCGGCACAGATAGCTATGCCCTGACGTTGCACGGGAGTAGATTCTCGGTATACGGACGCGAACATTCGCTCGCGAGGGTGAGCGGAGGTGGACGTGAGGCAGGTCACGGCGAGTGATGGAGTCGAGATCGCCTACGACGAGTGGGGCCGCCGCGACGGCCCGCCCGTCCTCCTGATCCAGGGCCTCGGCACCGACTCGCGGGGCTGGGCGCTCCAGCGCATGGCGTTCGGTCGCCACTACCGCTGCTTCGCGCCCGACAACCGCGGCGTGGGCCACACGGGCCAGCCCCCGCGGCCGTATTCGCTCGAGCAGATGGCGGGCGATGCGCTCGCGGTACTCGACGCGGAGGGCGTCACGTCCGCCCACGTCATCGGCGCGTCGATGGGTGGCGTGATCGCCCAGATCATCGGTGTGACGCACCCCGAGCGGACGCGATCCCTCGTGCTCGCGTGCACGTCGTGCCGCCATCATCCCTGGCGGCGCGAGCTGCTCCGTGAGTGGGCCGACACCGTGCAGGAACGCGGCGCCGCCGGGCTCGGTGACGACGGGCTGCGCTGGCTCGTCGGGCCGCGGCTGCGCCGGCGGTTCGGGCTGTGGTTGAACATCCTCGCCCGGATCCTGTTGCACTCCGATCCCACCGGGTTCGCAGCCCAGGTGGACGCGATCCTCGACGCGCCCGACGAGCTCCGCTTCGAGCTCCGTCATCTGCGCGTCCCTGCCCTGGTGATCACCGGGTCGCAGGACGCGCTCACGCCGATCGGCGATGCCGAGGAGCTGGCCGACCTGATCCCGCTCGCGCAGCTCGTCGAGCTGCGCGGCGCCGGGCACGGGCTCATGGTCGAGTCGCCGAACGCGTTCAACGACACGGTGCTCGACTTCCTCGACCGTGTCAGCGGGCTCGGCGACAACGCCGTCGGCGAGGCGGCCGAGAGCGCCTAGGAGTCGCGGTCGACGAGCCCCCGCACGAGGCGGGTCAGCGCCGCGCACACGTCGACGGAGAGTCCCTCGGCGCCGTCCAGCGCGTCACCGGCCTTCGCCGCGTGGTCACGTGCCTTCCCGAGCGCGGCGTCGATCGCGCCGTCGCCCGAGGCGAGCCGGCGAACCTCGGCGAGCTGATCGGCGTCGAGCGGGTGGCCGAGCCGGTCGCGCAGCGCCGGACTCGACGCGATCGCGTGGATCACCGGGAGCGTGTACACGCCCTCGACCAGGTCCTGGCCCGCGGGCTTGCCCAGCGCGGCGTCCGTCGCCGTGATGTCGAGCACGTCGTCGACGATCTGGAAGCACATGCCGAGGTGGAAGCCGTAGCGCGTCAGCGCGTCGAGGGTGGGCTCGCCGACGCCCGTCACCATGCCGCCCACCCGGCACGAGGTGCCGAACAAGGACGCCGTCTTGCCCTCGATCGCCGAGGAGTAGCCCTCCTCGCTGCGCTCGACGTCGAAGAGGTGTTGGAGCTCGAGCACCTGACCCCGGCACAGCTCGGCGATGGTGCTCGCGAGGATCTCGGCGACGTCGCCGCCGAGGCGCGCGGCCAGCGCCGATGCCCGGGCGAGCAGGAAGTCGCCCGCAAGGATGGCGACGATGTTGCTCCAGCGGGCGTTGACGCTCGGGACACCGCGGCGGACCTCGGCCTCGTCGATCACGTCGTCGTGGTACAGCGAGCCCTGGTGGACGAGCTCGATCGCCACCGCGCCGGTGACGGCCTCCGGCGCCGCCGGCCCCGCGCCGCCCGAGGCCGCGTACGCCGCGCACAACGTGAGGGTGGGGCGGATCCGCTTCCCGCCCGCCCCGATCAGGTGCGTGGCGACCTCGGCAAGAAAACGGTCGGCGGTGCTCACCGCGTCGTGCAGCGACTCCTCGACCCGGGCCAGGTCCGCGGCCAGCGAGGGGAGCGCCAGCGTCTGGACCGGGTCCATATGACCCGACGTTACGGGTCGCCGGGAACAAACTCCAAGCTCGGGGTGTCTACCAACCCTCAGGCAAATGCAGGGGAGGAGCGCGGGAACCGGGCATTCCGGCCCGGGATTCCGGGACCTGCCCGATACACTGACGAACGAGCCGGCGTCTGGGTCGTTCCCCGCTCCGGATGGGGTATGAGGCAGATGCGGACGCTGAATCGGCTCCCGAGAGGCGGTTGACACGTGTTCGAACGTTTCACCGATCGAGCCCGACGAGTGGTGGTGCTGGCGCAGGAAGAGGCGCGCCTGCTCAACCACAACTACATCGGGACCGAGCACATCCTGCTCGGCCTGATCCACGAGGGTGAGGGCGTCGCGGCCAAGGCGCTCGAGTCGCTCGGCATCTCGCTGGAAGCAGTCCGGGCGCAGGTCGAGGAGATCATCGGCCACGGTGGGTCGGCGCCGTCGGGCCACATCCCCTTCACGCCCCGGGCCAAGAAGGTTCTCGAGCTGAGCCTGCGCGAGGCGCTGCAGCTCGGCCACAACTACATCGGGACCGAGCACATCCTGCTCGGCCTGATCCGCGAAGGCGAAGGCGTCGCCGCGCAGGTGCTCGTGAAGCTGGGTGCCGACCTCTCACGCGTCCGCCAGCAGGTCATCCAGCTGCTGTCCGGTTACGCCGGCGGCAAGGAGGGCGCGACCCAGGGCGGTGGCTCCGGCGAGGCGCAGCCCAGCGGCTCGCTCGTGCTCGACCAGTTCGGCCGCAACCTCACGCAACTCGCGCGCGACAAGAAGCTCGACCCCGTGATCGGTCGCCAGAAGGAGATCGAGCGGGTCATGCAGGTGCTGTCGCGCCGCACCAAGAACAACCCGGTGCTGATCGGCGAGCCCGGCGTCGGGAAGACTGCCATCGTCGAAGGGCTCGCGTCCGACATCGTCGACAACGACGTGCCCGAGACGCTTGTCGGCAAGCAGCTGTACACGCTCGACCTCGGCGCGCTCGTCGCCGGCTCCCGTTACCGCGGCGACTTCGAGGAGCGCCTCAAGAAGGTGCTCAAGGAGATCCGCACCCGCGGCGACATCATCCTGTTCATCGACGAGCTGCACACGCTCGTCGGCGCCGGCGCAGCCGAGGGCGCGATCGACGCCGCCAGCATCCTCAAGCCGATGCTCGCCCGTGGCGAGCTCCAGACCATCGGCGCGACCACGCTCGACGAGTACCGCAAGCACCTCGAGAAGGACGCCGCGCTCGAGCGCCGGTTCCAGCCGATCAAGGTCGACGAGCCCACCGTCGCGCACACCATCGAGATCCTGAAGGGCCTGCGCGACCGCTACGAGGGTCAC
>JBKOZX010000129.1:0-1728 GCA_046726115.1 Actinomycetota bacterium
CCCCTGCCGATCCCGACCCAAGGGGGAACGATGGAAGCCGTCAACGTCAGCGTCCTGCGCGGCCCGATCTCCGGTGCGCCCGAGATCCGCGCTCTGAAGTCCGGACGCCGCATCGCCACGCTCGCGGTGCGGACGCCCGCCGGCGACGGTCGCAGCACGTCCGTGCCGGTCACGCTGTGGGACCCGCCGGCCTGGGTGGAGACGCTCGCCTCCGATGACGACGTGCTCGTCGTGGGCCGCGTACGCCGCCGCTTCTTCCGCACCACGACCGGCAGCGGCGCGCGGACGGACGTGGAAGCGGACGTGCTCGCCCGGGCACGCGACCGCCGTCGCCTCACGGCGTCCCTGCGCCGCATCGATCGTGAGCTCGACCGCCTCGACGAGATCGAGTGATGCCGTACCGCTCGAGGGCGCCCGTTCCGGGATTGCCGTGGCCCGACCGTATGATGGTGGGAGCAGATCCGACCCCGCCCCGACGACGTGGTGGAAGCGGAAGACGCAGGTTGTGACGGCAGAGACGACGTCTACTCGCCGCCCGGAGACTCTGGACCGGGTGGTCATCAGGTTCGCCGGCGACTCTGGCGACGGCATGCAACTTGCCGGCGATCGCTTCACCGACGTCAGCGCCGCCTTCGGCAACGACCTGGCCACCCTGCCCGACTTCCCGGCCGAGATCCGCGCCCCCGCGGGCACGATCGCCGGGGTCTCGTCGTTCCAGGTCCACATCTCCGACCACGACGTCCTCACGCCCGGCGACGCCCCGAACGTGCTGGTGGCGATGAACCCGGCCGCGCTCAAGGCGAACATCAAGGACATGCCGCCGGGATCGACGCTGCTCCTCAACGAGGACTCGTTCGAGCAGCGCAACCTCGACAAGGCGGGGTACGCGGCCAACCCGGTCGAGGACGGGTCCCTCTCGGCGTTCCGGATCGTCCAGGTGCCGATGACGTCGATCACGCTCGAGTCCACCAAGGAGCTCGGCGTGAAGCCCCGGGACGCCGAGCGGTCGAAGAACTTCTTCGCGCTCGGTCTGCTCTCGTGGATGTACACCCGGCCGATCGACCCGATCGTCGAGTGGATCGACGAGCGGTTTGGGTCGAAGCCGACCGTGCGGGACGCGAACCTCGCCGCGTTCAAAGCCGGCTATCACTTCGGCGAGACGGCCGAGCTGTTCGAGCACCCGTGGCAGGTGCCGCCCGCGCAGTTGCCGCCGGGTCGCTACCGCAACATCACCGGCAACGTCGCCCTCGCGTACGGTCTCATCGCCGCGTCGCAGAGCAGCAAGCTCCCGATCGCCTACGCGTCGTACCCGATCACGCCGGCGTCCGACATCCTCCACGAGCTCTCGCGTCACAAGAACTTCGGGGTCCGCACCTTGCAGGCCGAGGACGAGATCGCCGCCGCCGGTGTCGCCGTCGGCGCTGCGTTCGCCGGGCACCTGGGCGTCACCGCGACGAGCGGCCCGGGCATGGACCTCAAAGCCGAGACCATGGGGCTGGCGATCAGCCTCGAGCTCCCGCTCATCGTGGTCGACGTGCAGCGCGGCGGACCGTCGACGGGGCTTCCGACCAAGACCGAGCAGTCCGACCTCCTCCTCGCCATGTACGGCCGCCACGGCGAGGCGCCGATGCCGGTCATCGCGCCCCGGTCGCCGAGCCACTGCTTCGAGGCGGCGTTCGAAGCCGCTCGTATCGCGCTCAAGTACCGCACTCCGGTGATCCTCCTCAC
>JBKOZX010000130.1:0-1464 GCA_046726115.1 Actinomycetota bacterium
CCGCTAGCCGGTTGCAGCGGTGCCGTACGTCCGGATCCTTCAGAACCCGTCGTCGCGCGTACGATCTGGCGGGCCCCTTGGTCTGAAGAGAGAAGGGTGATGGAGTTCCCCGAGCAGCTTCGGTACAGCAAGGAGCACGAGTGGGTTGCGCTCGATGGGGGGCGCGCCCGGGTGGGCATCACCGACTACGCGCAGGACGCGCTGGGTGACATCGTGTTCGTGCAGCTGCCCGACGTCGGTGCGAACGTCGCCGCCATGGCGAGCTGTGCCGAGGTCGAGTCGACGAAGTCGGTCTCGGACATCTACGCGCCGGTCAGCGGCACGGTCGTCGAGACCAACCGCGCACTCGACGACGCCCCCGAACAGCTCAACGATGACCCCTACGGCAAGGGGTGGATCTTCGTCCTCGAGATGTCCGACCCCTCGGAGGTCGACAAGCTCCTGGACACCGCTGCGTACCGCCGCCTCGTCGAAGAGGAGTAGCGGCGCTCGCAGTCGCTTGCCGCCCCGGTATGGCGGCGCGCGCTCTTGGTGGCCCAATCTGACGGCAGTACCCTTTGCCGGGTGATCTGCCGGCGATGTGGGCATGGGAACGAGGCTGGTGCGAAGTTCTGCTCGTCGTGCGGGGCGCCCCTTTCGAGCTCGGAAGAGGAGACCACCGCCTCCCTCTCGACGATCGAGGACCGGCTCGAGCTCGACGAGGAGCTGGGGGCGATGCTGGCCGAGATCCCGGCCGGGATGGGCCTGGTGGTCGTCCGCCGGGGCCCGAATGCGGGCAGTCGATTCTCCCTCGACCGCGACACCACCACCGTGGGTCGCCACCCCGACTCGGACATCTTCCTCGACGACATCACCGTCTCGCGCCGCCACGCCGTGATCCGTCACGACGGCAACGGTTACGAGGTGAGTGACGCCGGCTCGCTGAACGGCACCTACGTAAACCACGAACGCGTCGAGACGGCCCCGCTCCGGCACCTCGACGAGGTGCAGGTCGGACGGTTCGTGCTGACGTTCATCGTCGGCGGCGTCGAGGAGCACGCGTGAGCGCGACGCCGAGCCATAGCACCAGCCGTGAGTCGTCGTCGCACTTGTCGATCGGCGAGGTCCTCAACATCCTGCGCGAGGAGTTCCCCGACATCACGATCTCGAAGATCCGGTTTCTCGAGAGTCAGGGGCTCATCGACCCCGAGCGCACGCCGTCGGGGTACCGCAAGTTCTACGTGTCCGACGTCTCGCGGCTCCGCTGGATCCTCCATCAGCAGAAGGAGAACTTCCTTCCGCTCAAGGTGATCAAGGAGCGACTCGACCGCATGGGCGCGGACGAGCAACCTGCTCCCGTGCACTCGATCGTCCGACCGAAGGCCGGCGCGCCGCGCGCCCAGGCGCCGTCACGGCGTCGGACCCGCGAGCGCGACCTCGGGCCCAGATTGCCGCTACCGCTCGATAACCCGATGCCTCGCGCGG
>JBKOZX010000131.1:0-5005 GCA_046726115.1 Actinomycetota bacterium
ATCGCGTCGCCGAACGCCGCGTAGGTGATGTTGTTCGAGGTGAACCCGAACGCATCGACGCGCAGCAGAGCCTGCCCATCGTCGAGGTCCGGCAGCGCGTCCTCGACGACCCGGCTCTGGTGCAGATCGCTCCGCCCGACCTCGAAGTGCGCTGCGGTTCCGGGGGCCATGCGGTCCCGACCGTAGCGGCGGTCGGGCCGGGCTATCCCGCTTCCTTGAGCTCCTCGGCCAGACGAGCTGCGGCCGCGAGGTCGGTGGCGGCGGCCGCGGCAATGCGCCGGGCGGCGTCCGGGCGGTACTCCTCGCCGTAGACGGACCCCGGGCGGCGCGGCGCCTCAAGGAGCGGGACCGTCGACCAGCTCTCCAGCGCAAACGGCTCGAAGCCGGCGTCGCGGACCAGCGTCGCGCCGACCTCCCTTGCCGAGGCGTCCTCACCACCGAGGAACATGGCCACGGGTTCCGCGTGACGCCCGTCGCCGACCTCGGTCTGGAATCCCGACGTGTACGTGTTGAACGACTTCACGAGCCGGGTGGTCGAGAACCGCCCGGCGTTGTACTCGGCGGCGGATCCCCCACCCGGCGCTCCGACGAAGCCACCGGCGGCGTACGGATTGGTCGTGTCGACGAGCACCTTGTCGCCGACCGCCACGTCCGTCGCCACGTCGTCGAGCGAGCCCCAGGGCACCGAGACGACGATCACGTCGCCGTGCGCGGCGGCGTCGCCTATCGATCCCGGTCGGGCGCCGACCATGTCAGCCAGCGCGACGAGCTCCGCCTGGTCGCGCTTGAAGCTGATGATCACGTCGTGGCCGCGCCGGCTCCACTGGCCGGCGAGGTTGCCGCCGATCCGGCCCGCGCCGACGATCCCGATCTTCATCGCCGCGTGCTCACGCCACGCGCTCGAGGACGACGACGGGGATCTGGCGGTCGGTCTTGTGCTCGTACTCTCCGAACGCAGGGATCTCCCGCTTGGTCTCGGTCCACAGGCGTTCCCGCTCGGCGGCGGCGGTGATCCTGGCGGTGACGTCGAACTGCTCGGTCCCGACCTCGACCGTCGCGCTCGGGTGCGCACGAAGGTTGTGGAACCAGTCGGGGTTCGTCGGAGCTCCCCCCTTGCTGCCGAAGATCACGAAGTGGTCACCGTCCCGCCGGTATGCCAGCGGGTTCACGCGGCGCCGGCCCGATTTGGCCCCCGTCGTGTGGAGCAAGAGGAGGTTGGCGCCCGCGAACGGCCCGCCGACCTTCCCCCCGTTGGCGCGGAACTCCTCGATGAGCTGCTCGTTGAAGTCGTTCATGCCCGGCATGGCCCGTCACAACGGCGCGACCCGTCGAGGTATTCCACCGAAGCCTCCTCGGAGGAACGCCGGCGGACAGCGAGATATGTTGCTCGCGATGGGCCGGATCTCCCGAGGCTTCCGCGGTCGGCGTCGTACGGATGTCGACACGACGCGGGTGCCTCCCGGCCAGTACGTCGTCGACGACTTCCCCGTGCTCTCCGCCGGCCCGACCCCGCACACGCCGCTCGGCGAGTGGTCGTTCACGGTCAACGGCGCCGTGGACGACGAGCTGTCATGGTCGTGGGAGGAGTTCCTCGCACTCCCCAGTGAGACGTTCACGGTCGACATCCATTGCGTCACAAAGTGGTCGAAGCTGGGGACGGAGTGGAAGGGCGTCTCCGTCGATGTCCTACTCCAAGACGTCGACACGACCGCCGAGTACGTCTCCGCGTTCTGCGACGGCGGGTACACCACGAATCTGCCCTTCGAGGACGTAACCGACGGGCGAGCGTGGGTCGCGTACGAGTTCGACGGCGAGCAGCTCGAACCCGAGCACGGAGGTCCCGCCCGCCTCCTCGTCCCGCACCTCTACTTCTGGAAGAGTGCCAAATGGGTGCGCGGCGTCACGCTCCTGGACCACGACGAGCCCGGATTCTGGGAGACGCTCGGCTACCACAACCGCGGGGACCCGTGGAAGGAACAGCGATACTGGAGCGACTGACACCTCGCCGCGTGCCGTTGACGTGGCGGCTCGCGACGGTGGTCGCGACCCGCACCGAGACCCCGCGAGCCAAGACCATCACTTTGGACGTCCCGGACTGGCCCGGACATCTTCCCGGCCAGCACGTCGACGTCCGTCTGACGGCCGAGGACGGGTACCAGGTGCAACGCTCCTACTCGATCGCGTCGAACCCGGAGGACGAACGACTCGCGCTCACCGTCGAGCGCCTCGACGACGGCGAGGTCTCCGGCTACCTGTGCGACGAGCTTCGATCCGACGACCAGCTCGAGTTGCGCGGCCCCATCGGCGGCTACTTCACGTGGCAAGCGGCGGACGGCGGGCCGCTGCTCCTCGCCGGCGGTGGGTCGGGGCTCGTGCCCCTCGCCGCGATGCTGCGACACCGCGCGGCCGCGCACGCGGACATCGACACTCGCCTGCTGCTGTCCGCCAGCCGCTGGGACGACATCTTGTACCGCGACGAGCTCGAGCGGTTCGCCGCTGACGGCGTCGCCGTGCGGTACACCCTGACCCGCGAGACTCCGCCCGGCTGGTCGGGGTGGTCGCGGCGAGTCGACGCAGACATGCTGCGCGAGGTCGGGCCCGACGCTCGGGCTCGGCCGCGCGCGTTCGTCTGTGGTCCGACGCCCTTCGTCGAGCGGGTCGCGAGCCTGCTCGTCGACGCGGGCCACGAGGCGACGATGGTGAAGACCGAGCGGTTCGGGCCGACAGGAGGCTGAGATGAGCGATGACGACCAGCACCTCGACGGCAACGGAATCGGCGGGATGCTCGAGGAGATCTTCGTCGTCGAGCCCACCACGGCCGAGCGCATCTGCCAGTCGTGTCGTTCGCGTCACCCTGCCGGGGCGCACCGCGCTTACATCGCGGCCGGCGTCGTGCTGCGCTGCCCAACCTGCAGCGACGTCGCCATCCGCGTGGCCGAGCTCCCCGGACGCCGCGTCGTCGAGTTCCGCGGCACCTGGATCTTCGAGAACAGCGCCTAGCGGCGGTCAGACGAGCGCACCGAGGAACTCCTCCCACCGCGCGTAGACGCCGTAGTGGCCGGCGCCCGGCCACGTGTGCTTGGTGCAGTCCGGGAGACGAGCGGCAAGCCGATCGCTCATCTTCGGGTCGAGGATGTCGTCGGCGTCGCCGACGAAGAGCTCGACGTGTTGGCTGACGTGTTCGGGCTCGAAGCCCCAGTCGAGGAAGCCCCACATGTCGTCGAGCGCGCCGACGCCTCCTTGGGCAAAGGCGGCGTCGAACTCCGCTTCGAACATCGGCTCGAGCACGGGATCCGTGAACACTGGCTTGTCGGCGGGATACGCCTTCGCGCAGTGCGCGACGAAGCCCTGGATGTCCTTGCGGTAGTGCTTGGCTTCCATCTTGCCCATGGCGCTGGCAAGCCACTTCACGTGGGCCAGCTTGAAGATCATCTTGAGATCCGTGTCCTCGACCATGCCCTTCGTGCCCTTCTCGTCGAACGGCGCGATCGGAGCGGCGAGGCCGACCTTCGTGATGCGGTCGCCGAGCTCCATCGCTACGGCGAGCGCGTGCGGCCCCCCGCCCGAGTGCCCGGCGACGACGAACCTGTCGAGCTTCAACGCATCGGCGATCGCCTCGACGTCGGGGACCCAGTCGAGGATGCTGCGGTGCGCGTAAGGCGACGAGCCACCGATCCCCGGCCGGTCGGCGGTGACCAGCCGCACACCCAGCCGAGCGGTGAGGGAATCGTCGGGGTGCTTGCAGAGACGCGAGTCGCCGGTGCCGTGCTGGAAGAACACCGGGACACCATCGGGATCGCCGGCGACCTCGTACGCGACGCGTCGGTCGCCTGCGACTTCGAGCACTGTCATGTTCCTGCCCTTTCGCTTCGTGCGAGCCGCAACGATACGCGGGATCGCCACCTCACGCTCGGTTTGGTGAGCGCTCAGTTGGTGAGACCTGCGATGCCGTTGCCGACGAGCTTGGCGCCCAGCACGAGGAGCACGACCATCAGGATCACGGCGTTGTGCGTGGACATGAACTCCTTGATCGATGCCAACGGACGCTCGGCGCGGTCGCTGGCAGCCAGGTAGAAGACCACCGGACCGGCGACCGTGATCGAACCGATCACCACGAACACGGCGACGGCGACGGCGCTCTCCCCCGCGCCGAGGCCCTGTTGCGCGATCGCACCGGCTGACGCCACGGTGAGCGCCAGGTTCTTCGGGTTTGCGGCCGAGAGCGCGGCGCCGAGCACCGCCGACCGACGTGCCGTGAACTGGTCGACCGCGGCCAACCACTTGGGCATGACCGGCTCGTCGCCCGTCCTCGGCCGAGATCGCCACTGCCGCGCGGCCATGGCGAGGAACAGCGCACCGATCACGAGCTTGATGATGTCGACGGTGGTGGACGACCCGCTGTCGGGCGTGTCGGAACCGCTCGCCAGCACGAGGACGATGATGCTGACCGCCACGAGACCTGCGATCCACCCGATCGCGAACGCGGTGCCGTTCGGTCGGGCTCGGGGTGTGCCGAGCATGACGACGACGGCGACGATCGGGATGGGGCTGAGCGCGACTCCGACCGCGGACGGCAGCAGGTCGCCGATGGCGTTCCAGAGCACTAGGACATCCCGCCCCGATCAGTCTTTCGTGAAGAGGTGCAGCAGCTGGAGCTCGACGCGTTCGGGAGGATTTGCGAGCATCCCCGCCACCGCGTCGTTGAACGCCGCGAACTCGGGATCGCTGTTCACGCTGTCGGCCGCGGGCCGGTCGGTGAAGACCCCCACGCCGCGCACGACGCCGCTCGCCTCGTCACCGAGGATCATCACCGTCTCGAGCGCCGGATGGTCGGACAGGAACTCCGCCGCAAACGCGGAGTAGAGCCCGGCGACCTCGGCGTAGTGACCCGGCTTGGCGTGAAGGGTGAACTCGGCCACGTACATCGGATCCCTCTCATTCGACTGCTCATGCATCCTACGAAGCGTCGACCACCATGACACCGTTTCGCTACCGTGCCCGGTCG
>JBKOZX010000132.1:0-14403 GCA_046726115.1 Actinomycetota bacterium
CCCCACGACATCGCGGCCACCAACCTCGGCGACCTCCTCGAGGGAGCGGGCATGTCATGGACGTTCTACGAGGAAGGGCTTCCCGAGCCCTGTTTCACCGGGAAGGCGGCCGGCAACAGCAAGGACGGCAAATACACGCGAGCCCACAACCCGTTCATCTCCTTCGACGACATCCGTACCAACCCCGAACGATGCGCGCGCATCGTCGACGGCGAGCGGCTCGACGCCGACATCGCTGCCGGGACGCTCCCGACGTTCGCGCTGTACGCGCCGAACAAGAACAACGACTCACACGACAAGCCGCTGAGCTACGCGGCGCGCTGGCTCCGCGGGTTCCTCGAGCCCAAGCTGGCCGATCCCCGCTTCATGAACGGAACCCTCGTCGTGGTCACGTTCGACGAGTCCGGCGACAAGTCCGACGACCCCAAGACGAGTCCCATCTACACGGTCTTGCTGGGTTCGATGATCACGCCCGGTACGACCGACCGAACCCGCTACGACCACTACAGCCTGCTGCGCACCATCGAAGACACGCTCGGGCTCGGGACGCTCGGGCGTCACGACCAGACCGCGACGCCGATCCGGCACTGAGTCGGGATGGCGGGATTCGAACCGCGGCCTCAGCGTCCGGGCTGAGGCTCGGGGACTGCTGCACGCCAAGGCCGCAGACGTCTACCGTTTCTTCTCGAAAGGGGTCGTTCGTGGAAAAACGGGCAGGCGATTGGGTTCGAGCGCCCAGACGCTGGCTGGAGCATCCCACCGCGGTGATCGGTGTCGCCGCAGTGCTCTTCGCCGCGATCACCGCTCTTCGAGTCGCGTATCCGGCGCCAAGTGACGCCATCGGCATCCTCTTCGTGCTGCCGATCGCACTGGTGGCGACGCGGTTCGGCATCCGCGGCGGACTCGCGGCCGCGCTCGTCGCATTGGCGCTCCAGGGCGCGGTCAGCGCAGCAACCGGCGAGTTCTACGGCGTGCTCGGCTACCTCATCGGGGCGGCGGGCTTCCTACTGCTCGGCGCGGTGCAAGGCGGCCTGTCGGAACGACTGGCCTCTGCCCGCCGGGCCGAGGCCAACCTTCTCGAATCGTCGCCGTCGGCGATCGTTGAGGTCGACTCGGCCGGCCTGGTCGTGCGGACCAACGCCGAAGCGCAGCGGCTCCTCGACTACCCGGGCGACTCCTTGATCGGCTCGCCGGTCGCGCGCATCCTGCCGGAGCACCTGCGCACGAACTACGACGACTATCGCGAGTCGTACTTCGCCGATCCGAGCGTCCGCTCGTTGGCGCCCTTCGACCTCTCGGTGCTGAGACGGGACGGCGTCGAGGTCCCGGTCGTGATCAGCCTGGCCCCGGTGCACTTCACATCGGGCCTCCGGGCGCGGATGACGATCGACGACATGAGCGAGCAGTTCAGAATGCAAGAGGCGCTGCGTGAGACCGCGCACACCCTCGAGAGCATCGTCGACAACACCACCGCGGTCATCGTGCTGAAGGACGCAAACGGGCGGTACCTGCTCGTGAACCGCCAGTGGCAGCGGCTGTTCGGCCACTCTCGAGACGAGGTGAAGGGCAAGACCGCGCACGACGTGTTGGCGCCCGAGCTCGCCGATCAGTTCGCCGCCAACGACACCGAGACGCTCGAGATCCGGACCACCACCGAGGTGGAAGAGGTTGTGCCCCTGAACGACGGACCGCACACGTACCTGTCGGTGCGGTTCCCGCTGCTCGGCGAGGACGGCACGCCGTTCGCAGTCGGAACCGTCTCCACCGACATCACGACCCAGAAGCAGGTCGAGGAGGAGCTGCGGCGCGCGCAGCGGGCGCTCGAGGAATCCAACGCCGACCTCGACCAGTTCGCCTTACTCGCCTCGCACGACCTCCAGGAGCCGCTGCGGACGCTGGCCGGCTTCGCGCAGCTCCTCCAGCGGCAGCACGGCGATCGGCTCGACGGCGAAGGGCGGGAGTTCGTCGGCTACATCATCGAGAGCGGGTCACGCATGCAGCACCTCATCGAAGACCTGCTGACCTACAGCCGGGAGGGCCGGCGGGCGCTCCGGATGGGATTGGTCGATGCGAACGTGCTGGTCGAGGACGTGATCAGTTTGTTGGGCCAGGCCGTCGACGACGCCGAGGCCGACATCATCGTCGGTCCGCTGCCGGCCGTGGAGGCCGACGCCCGGCAACTGACGCAGGTACTGCAAAACCTGGTCGCCAACGCGATCAAGTTCCGGGGCCCCGACCCGCTCCGGATCGAGATCTCGGCGGCGCGGCGCGACGGCGAGTGGGCGTTCTCCGTCGCCGACAACGGGATCGGGATCGACCCGCAATACGCCGACCGGGTGTTCCACGCGTTCCAGCGGCTGCACAGTCAAGAGCAGTACGACGGCACGGGTATGGGCCTGGCGATCTGCCAGCGCGTGCTCGAGCGACACGGCGGCCGCATCTGGTTCGAGCCGCGCCCCGGCGGCGGCAGCGTGTTCTTCTTCACTCTTCCCACGCTGGAGGACGGCGCTCGTCCCCCGGCTGCAGCCGGTGCCGTGCCGGAGGGGGCTGCGCCGACCTGACCAGTGGTCGGGATGGCGGGATTTGAACCCGCGGCCTCAGCGTCCCGAACGCTGCGCGCTAACCAAACTGCGCCACATCCCGAAGGGCGGTCATTGTAGGTCGGTCGCTTCCGGTGAGATCCTGTGTTCGGTCCCGTCGGTTCACCTCACGGTCTACGCCGACGCGGAAGCGGTGAGCGTGTTCTTCACCGTGCGGCGCAGCGTGCCGGGATCCACCGGCTTGACGAGCTCGGCGTCGGCGTCGGCCCGTTTGGCGAGGAAGCGGTCGGCCTCGCGATCGAGCAGCAAGAGGATCGGCACGTGCGGGAGCCGGCCGCCCGATTCCTCGAGACGCAGGTCGATCGCCACCGCGATCCCGCCCATGTTGCTGATCTGGAGATCGAGCACGACGAGATCGGGATGCTGCTCGGCGACGGCGGCGCGCACATCCTGGCCCCGCGTCACCTCGACGACCTCCTGACCGGGCCCCACGAGTGCGGCGCGCACTTGCTCCCGCACCCAGCGCGCGTCTGCCACCGCGAGGACCTTCACGGGTCGAAAGCTACCGGGCCGTAAGGCGTTCCGCCGCACTCACGGTCGGGTGTGACGACCTCGGCGGCTTCCAACAGGGGTCACCGGGCTCTCGCGCGGACCAATCCGGCCATGCCGAGTCGAGGCCGGCTCAGCCGACGCGGGCCGGCTCGGCGGTGAACAGGTGCCGTCCTACCTCCGCCAGCGCGTCGAAGTCGTACACGTCGCGGGCGAGGAACGGGACGTACGCGACTGCAGCCCGGCCGGCGCGCGCCTTGACGCCCGCGACGTGATGGCGCTCGCGCTCGGCGACCTGCCGGAAGTCGGCGAGGTTCTCGTACAGCGCCGCCAGACGATCGGCCGCCGCCGCGCCGTCGCCCGCGACGGGCGTCGTATCCGAAACCTTGGCGGCGAGGGTCTCGGCGCGGGCACGGAGGCCGTCGACGCCTTCGTCGCCGAACGGCGGGTGGACGCGGTTGACGATCAGCCCCTCGACGGGGATGTCGCTCTCGGCGAGCCGCTCGGCGAAGAACGCAGCCTCCTCGACCGCGTCACGCCGGGGCGAGGTGACGAGCACGAAGCTGCTGGACGGGTCGGCGAGCAACGCAAGGACGCTCGCGGCCCGGTCGCGGAACCCCTCCTCCATGCCCTCGAACGCGCGGAAGAACGCGACGACGTCGTCGATCACCTCGGTGCCGACGACCTTCGAGACGGTACGCAGGAAGCGCTGCACCGCGGCGCTCGCCACGCGCAGGTACGCGCGCGTGGGCATCATCAGCAGCCGGAAGATGCGGTTGTCGAGCAGCCGAGTGAGGCGGCGCGGCGCGTCGAGGAAGTCGAGGGCATGGCGCGAGGGCGGCGTGTCGACGACGATGAGGTCGTAGCCGCCCTCCTCGTCGAGCTCGTGCAGCTTCTCCATCGCCATGTACTCCTGCGTGCCCGAGAGCGCGGTGGACACGTTGCGGTAGAAGCGGTTGGCGAGGATCCGCTGCGCCTGCTCCTCGTCGGCCGCGTACGTGCCGACGAGATGGTCGAACGTCGACTTCGTGTCGAGCATGAGCGCGGACAGACGGCCGCCGGGCGGGCTCGCGCCGCCGGCGTCCCAACGCGCGCGTTCGATCTCGTGCGCGGTGTTGGAGAGCGCGTCGACCCCGAGCGTGTTCGCGAGGCGCTTCGCCGGGTCGATCGTCACGACGACGGCGTTGCGGCCTCGGCGCGCGCCTTCGACGGCGAAGACGGCGGCGACCGTCGTCTTGCCCACGCCGCCGGTGCCGCAGCAGACCACGATGTGGCGATCGCGGGCGACCTCGTCGAAGGTCACGCCGTCCGTCATGGGACGGTCGCGCGGCCCTGCAAGGCCGTCTCCGGGAGCTCGCCGACCTGCGCCGTGAGCGCACCGGCCAGGGTCCCGATCTCGGGCGGCCCGAGCTCGGCGGTGAACAGGAACGGCAAGCGAATCTGCGGCAGCGGAAGTCGGGCCGCGAGCCGGTCGGCCTGCTCCTGCTGGAGCTCGTGCCGCTCCCGGCGGAACTCGGCCGCGCCGACGAGGTCTGTGGCCTCGCGCGGCGACACGTGCACACCCAGCTCGTCGGCGAGACGCTGGATCTCGTCGACCGAGGCGCGTGCGCCGGGATCGGGATAGCACATGTTCACGACGACCGGGCCGAGTTGCACGCCGATGCGGTCCTCGAGCTGAAACGCGGTGTCGACGAGCTCGTTCACCGGCGTCTCCTCCGGGATCGTCACGAGGATCACCTGGCAGCGCGACGGGTCCGACAGCATCTCGATGACCTCGGTCGACTGCTTGTTGACCGGTCCGACCCGCACCGCGTCACCGAGGCCGCGGGGTGACATGAGGAACGTGATCGCGTGTCCGGCGGCCGGCGCGTCGATCAGGATGAGGTCGGCCGCGCGCTCGTGCTCGAGCGCCTTCACCTTGCCGAGCACGAGGATGTCCTTCATGCCCGGGACGGCCGACGACACGACCTCCAGCGCGCCCGAGCGCACGAGGCGCTTCGAGATGCGACGCAGCCCGTGCGACTCGAGGTAGTCGAGCAGCGCCTCGTCGGGGGTGAGCGTCCGGCCGCGGACGCCGGCGGCGAGCTCGGTCTCCTCGTAGGCGAGCGGAGGCTTGCCGAAGCACGCCGCCAGCCCCGATTTGCCCTCGACCTCGACGATCAGCACGCTCAGTCCCGCGCCGGCGGCCGCGGTGGCGAGGGTTGCGGTCACCGTCGTCTTCCCGACCCCACCCTTCCCCGCCACGATGACGACGCGAGCGGATGAGGAAAAGCGCGCCAGATCCATGCGCCATCCAGCCTAGAAGAGCCCGGATGCGACGCTCCGTGCGTCTCGTCGCCGTCGCGTGCTTCGCCGTTGCGGTGGCGATCCTCGTCTCCGACTTCGCGTGGGCGGGTCCCGCGCAGGCGGCGCCGAGGCGAAACGGCATCGACGTCGTAAAGGTCGACGGGCTGCTCGACCCGCCGACCGCATCGCTCGTGCGCGACGCCATCGCCCGCGCCAACCGCCGTCGCTCCACGATGATCGTGCTCCAGCTCGACTCGGGCGGTTCGGTCGACGTCGACGTGCAGCCGCTGCTGCGCGACGTGCAGCGCTCGCGGGTCCCGGTCATCGTCTGGGTGGGACCTTCGGGGGCGAAGGCGAAGGGCGCCGCCACGCTGCTCGCCGAGTCGGCGCCGGTGACCTCGGTGTCGTCGGGATCGAGCATCGGCCCCGCCGACCCGCTCCGACTCGACGAGCCGGGCGCGACCAACCGACGCGCCGTGTCCGATCAGCTCGCAGGGCTGGCCGCCCGGTGGGACCGCAACCCGGCGGGCGCCCGCCGCCTCACCGGGGAGAACCTGCCCGCCGACGACGCCCACCGCGCCGGCGCGATCAACTCGGTCGAGCCCACCGTGGGCGAGCTGATCGTGACACTCGACGGTCGCGCCGTGCCGACTGCGGCGGGCCCCAAGCTCCTGTCGACCGCCACCGTCGTGGGCAAGGGCCTCGGCCGCCGCCGTCAACCCAACCAGGACGTCCTCTTCGACCGGCTCGACATCGGCAACCAGGTGCTGCACACCCTCATCAGCCCGTCGATCGCGTACCTGCTGTTCGTCGCCGGGCTCGCGCTGATGGTGTTCGAGTTCTACACGTGCGGGATCGGTCTCGCCGGCCTGGCCGGCGGGGCCGCGCTCGTCGGCGCGCTCGTCGGGTTCTCGCACCTGCCGGTGGCGTGGTGGGCGGCGGGCTTGCTCATGCTGGCGGTGTTCGGCTTCTCGGTCGACGTGCAGGCCGGCGGGCTCGGCGCGTGGACGATCATCGGCAGCATCTGGCTCGTGGCCGGGTCGCTGACGCTCTACGGCGGCTCGGCGCGAGTCAACCCGCCGTGGTGGGTGCTGCTGATCGTGATCGTCGGCACGGCGCTGTTCATGCTCGGTGCGATGACCGCCGTGGTCCGCTCGCGCTTCTCGACGCCTACCGTCGGGCGCGAGGGGATGATCGGCGAGGAAGGCCGGGCCGAGGTGGACGTGGCGCCCGACGGGGTCGTCGTCATCCAGGGGGCGCGGTGGCGCGCCCGCACGAACCGGGCGACCCCGATCGAGGCCGGTGACTCGGTGCGGGTGGTCGCGGTCGCGGGTCTGGTCCTCGAGGTCGAGCCCGAGGAGGGTGGGGCCCGCGATTACCGCGATCGGGGCCGGGCCAAGGCCTCCGACCCGGGCCGACGCCGTGGGGACGGGCGGAACGAGGAGTAGTGGAACGGAAAATCTCCGCGATTCGCCTCTTGTCCGGTCGGGGGGAGGCAGATACCTTCGCATCACTGCACGACCGGGAGGGGGCCGGTGGCGGTCCAGACCACGGAGAGGACCTGGCAGCTGCGCGCAGCGTGCCGGGGACCGGAGTCGGCGCTCTTCTTCCCGCCGACGTATCCGGAGCGCAAGGACGAGCGTGACGGCCGCGAAGCGCGGGCCAAAGCGATCTGCCACGAGTGCCCGGTGCGCGCCGAGTGCCTGGAGTACGCGATCAGCATCCGCGAGCCCCACGGCATCTGGGGCGGGCTCACCGAAGCCGAGCGCCGACTGATGTACGTCGACGAGGTCGGTTAGCCCCCTTCTCGATGCGTCTCTGAACCGGAATAGCTCCGGTCTCGGGACGCATCAGGGCTCCTCCCAGACAGCGGGCCGGGAACCCGGTCGTCGCCGCGGCGGCGGGTGACTCCCTCCGCATCGAGCTTCTGCATGATCGGCAACACGAACTTGCGCGTCGACCCGAGCAGGTCCCGCACGTCGGACACCGTCACCGTGCCGCGCTCGCGCAGGGCGTTCTGGATGCGACGCCGCGCCTCGTCGAGCGCGCCCGTCGTGAACACGATCCCGTCGAGGTCCACGACCGCGCCCTCGCGGAGCAGGGCGCGCAGCAGCCCCCGCGACGCGCCGGCTTCCTCCGGCTCGGGCGGCGAGAACGGCGTCGCCTCGAGCGCGGCGAGCACCGCGCGGGCCTCGGGCGAGTCGCCGACCTGCGACCGGTGCGACGCATGGCGCACGACGCCGCGCTCGACCACAAGCTCGTCGGTTCCCTCCAGCGCCGCCCGCAGCCGCCCGGGGTCGGCTCGGAGCCCCGACGCCAGCGCCGGCACCTCGATGCCGGGTTCGAGCGGCTCCCGCTCGTGGTGTGCCTGCACGCGCTGGACGGCGGCGGTCCGCAGCGCCGCGACCGTGCCGCCGTCGACCAGCCATCCACCGACGCGCGCCGCAGTGCCGTCCGCAACGAGCCCGTCCGTCAACGCGTCTGCCTCGGCGGCGCCGACGCCGGCCAGCGATGGGAGTGCATCGACCTCCAACCACGGGTGGGCGGCAAGGAGCCGCGGGCCGAGCGGGAGCGCGAGGTAGGCGGGCGCGTCGCGGGCGCGTCCCTCGGGAGCGACGTCCAAGACTTCGACGCCGCCGACCGTCTCGCGCTCGCCGGGATCGCGCAGCACGAGCCGGTCACCCGGGACGAGTGGCACCGGTTCGTCCATCCTCATCCGGGCGTACCGCCGCTCGGAATCGAGCACGCGCAGGAGCACCGCGTGCTCGCCCGACCCCACGTAGCACTGCAGCGACGCGCGTGTGCGCAGCTCGATGCCCGGCAACGGCGCGAGCTCGACGTCGACGGTGTCGGTCACGCGCCACTGGCCGGACCGGACGACCGCGTCGCCCCGGCGCACAACCGTCTGGTCGATCGCGGCCCCGGCGAGGTTGAGCGCGACCCGCGTGCCCGGCGCGGCCGTGTCGAGCTTGTGGTGCGCGGTCTCGATGCCACGGATCCGCGCCCGGAGCGCCCGCGGCCCCACTTCGACCTCCTCGTCGAGCCGCAACCGCCCGCCGGTCAGCGTGCCGGTCACGATCGTCCCCGCGCCCTTCGCTGCGAACACGCGGTCCACCCACAAGCGAGGACGATCGCGGTCGACAGGTCGGGGCGCGGCGGCGAGCAGGGCGTCGAGCCCGTTGCGAACGTCGTCGCGCCCGCGGCCGGATAGCGCGTCGGCCACCACCACCGGTGCCTCGGAGAGCCGCGACCCCGCGAGCCGGTCGTCGAGGTCGAGGCGGGCGAGCTCGAGCGTGTCGTCGTCGACGAGATCCGCCTTCGTGAGGATCACGAGCCCGTTGCGGACGTCGAGGAGCTCGATGATCCGCAGGTGCTCCTCGCTCTGGGGCATCCACCCTTCGTTTGCCGCGACAACGAGCACCACCACCTCGACCGCGCCCACGCCGGCGAGCATGTTCTTGATGAACCGGACGTGGCCGGGCACGTCGACGAAGCCAACCTCCTCGCCCGATGGGAGCGTCGTGAACGCGTACCCCAGGTCGATGGTGAGCCCGCGCGCCTTCTCCTCCGGGAAGCGGTCCGGGTCGGTGCCGGTGAGCGCGAGGACGAGTGACGACTTGCCGTGGTCGACGTGCCCAGCCGTCGCGATAGTCCGCACGTCAGCGGAGCGCGGCTCGAAGCGCTTCCGCGAGCCGTCCGTCGTCGGCCGGGTCGACCGTGCGCAGGTCGCACACGATCGCGTCGTCCGCGATTCGAGCAACAATGTCCTGTTCGCGCAGCACCGCGAGGGAGTCTTCCGCGGCCGGCCCCTCGATTGCCATCCCGATCGACGGGATCGTGAGCCCCGGTAGGGACCCCCCGCCGGCGACGGCCTCGGTGTCGACGACCTTCGCTCCCGGGATCATCTCGGCGATGGCCTCCGCCCGGGTCCTCAGCTCGTCCAGCGGCACGCTGGCCATCCACCACAGCGGGATCGTCGTCGCGTCGCCAGAGAGATAGGAGAACGCGACGGCCTGGAGCCCCGCCAGTGTGAGCTTGTCGGCCCGCATCGCCCGGGCCAGCGGATGGGCGGCGATCTTCGACACGAGGTCCGACCGACCCACGATCACGCCCGCCTGGGGGCCGCCGAGCAGCTTGTCGCCGGAGAACGTGACCAGCGCGGCTCCGGCCTCGAGGGCCTGGCGGATGCCGGGCTCGTCTCGCAGCCAGGCCGGCCGCCGCGGCAGCCACGGCGTCGTCTCGTCGAGGAGGCCCGAGCCGGCGTCGACCATCACGGGCGGCCCGAGCGTCTCCAGGTCCACGACCGGGGTCGACTCGACGAAGCCGACCATCCGGTAGTTGGACGAGTGCACCTTGAGGAGCAAAGCGGTCTGCGGAGTGACGGCGTTTTCGTAATCGGCGCGCCGCGTGCGATTCGTCGTCCCCACCTCGACCAGGCGGCAACCAGACTCCGCCATGATCTCCGGCACTCGGAACCCGCCGCCGATCTCGACGAGCTCGCCCCGTGACACGACGACCTCGCGGCCGCGGGCCACCGCCGCCAGAGACAGCAGGACCGCGGCCGCGTTGTTGTTCACGACCAGCCCGGACTCGGCGCCGCACGCACGCGCCAGCAGCCAGCCGGCGTGGTCGTGGCGTGAGCCGCGCCGGCCCTCGTCCATCTCGTACTCGAGGTTCGAGTACCCGCGCCCGACGGTCCGTGACACCGCGAGGGTGTCGTCGCCGAGGGGCGCGCGCCCGAGGTTCGTGTGCACCATCACGCCGGTGGCGTTGATTACGGGGCGCAGCAGACGGCCCTTGATCTGCTCGACGCGCCGGCGCGCATCGGCGATCACGTCGTCGACCGCCACCTGGTCGTCGGATGCTGCATCGCGCGTCACGCGGTCGCGGGCGTCGTCGACCGCGTCACGGGCGCACGCGGCAAGGAGCTCGTGCGGCAGGCCGGACAACGCGTCCAGCACCTGATCGATGCCGGGGAGCGTGCGCCGGGGATCCACGCCGGTAGCGTAATTCGGAGGTCGCGAGGCTTCGCAGGGACGACGGGACCCGCCACGTAGAATGAGTGGCGAAGTGCGCAACGCTCGTGAGCCTTCGGCCGGCCCTGATCCTGAGGCGTTGCGGTGGTGACCCCGCGTGAGGCCGCCACCGTGATGCTCGTTCGTGATGCCCCGCGGCTCGAGGTGTTCATGCTGCGGCGTAACGTCGCCGTCGAGTTCATGGGGGGCGCCTACGTGTTCCCGGGCGGCGCGGTCGACGCCGGCGACCGGGCGCCCGAGCTGCTCGCCCGTTGTGACGGCCGGGACGACGCCGCCGCCAGCACGCAGCTCGGCTTGCACGCCGGCGGCCTGGGCTTCTGGGTCGCCGCCATCCGCGAGGCATTCGAGGAAGCGGGGGTGCTGCTGGCCCGGTCCGCCGCCACCGGCGAGCCCGTCGAGGTCGACGAACCGGCGGCGGCGGCCCGCCTCGACCGGGCGCGGTGGGCGGTCGGGGCCGGCGAGCGCCCGTTCCTCGACATCGTCCACGACGAGGACCTCGTGCTCGACGCCGGCGCGCTCCATCTCTTCTCGCACTGGATCACGCCCGCCCAGTCGCCCCGTCGCTACGACACGTGGTTCTTTGTCGCTGCCGCGCCGGAGGGCCACGCGTACCTGCACGACGACGGCGAGACCGTGGCGTCGGTCTGGATCCGCCCGGCCGACGCGCTCGCCGGCGCCATGCGAGGCGAGCTCGAGATCCACTTTCCGACGCAACGCAACCTCGAGCAGCTCGCGCGGTTCCCGACCGCGCACGAGTTGCTCGAGGCGGTGGCAGTTGCCGAGCCGCGCGTCGTGGCCGACGCCGGTGGCGCGCGCATCCTGCTGCCGGGTGATCCCGGCTATCAGGGGGTGGCGTGATGCCGGACATGACGCCCGGCGTTCCCAGCGCGCTCTCGCCACTCGTGCGCCGCATCGTCGCGCCGAACCCGGGCCCGCTCACCGGCCCCGGGACCAACACCTACCTCGTCGGGATCGACGAGGTCGCGGTGATCGACCCGGGGCCCGACACGAAGACGCACATCGACGCCATCGTGGGCGCGTCGATGCGGGAACGGGTCCGCTGGGTTCTCCTCACGCACACGCATCCGGACCACGCACCCGGCACCGAGCGCCTCGTCAAGGCGACCGGCGCCGAGGTCGTCGCATTCTCGAAGCGCGACCCGGTCGTCACCCCCGACCGCACCGTCGGCGACGGCGACAGCATCGAGGGCACCGAGTTCGGGCTCGAGGTGATCCACACACCCGGTCACGCGCCCAACCACATCTGCTTCCTGCTCGAGGAGGAGCGGGTCCTGTTCACCGGCGACACCGTGCTGAACGGGACGTTCTCGGTCGTGAACCCGTCCCGGGGGGGTGACATGGCGGTCTACATCACCTCGCTCGAGAAGCTGAAGAAGCGGCGGCTGACGCGCATCGCGCCCGGGCACGGCGATGTCATTGACGAGCCGCGGGCGAGGATCGACGAGTACCTCAAGCACCGCCGTGCGCGCGAGCGCCAGATCCTCAAGGCGCTGAAGGACGGCCCGGTCCGGATCACCGACATCGTGGCGCGCGTCTACACCGACACGCCGCCGGAGCTGCAGGAGTGGGCCGGCAAGCAGGTCCACGCGCACCTGCTGAAGCTCAAGGCCGAGGGCAAGGTCGAAGGCGGGAGCGTGAAGTCTGCCTGGAAGCTCGCCTAGGTGTCCCGGGCGAGGTCACGCAGCGCGTCTTCCATCCCGCGGTGGAACGTCGGGTAGGCGTAGATCATCGAGCGCAGCTGGGCGACGGGCACCTCGGCGTGCACGGCCAGGGCGAGGAGTCCCAGCACCTCGCCGCCGTGCGGCCCCACTGACGTCGCGCCCACGAGCACGCCCCGGCGCACGTCCTCGACGAGCTTGAAGAAGCCTTCGTTGCCGGCCTTGTGGATCCAGCCGCGCGTCGTGGTCGGGACCTGCGCCATCCCCACGCGCACGTCGAGCCCTCGCTCACGCGCCTGGGCCTCGGTGGGGCCCACTGCGCCCACCTCCGGATCGGTGAACGTGACGCGCGGCAGCGCGCGGTAGTCGGCCGGCGTCACCGGCTCGCCGAGGATGTCACGGGCGGCGATGCGCGCCTGGTACACGGCGATGTGGGTGAACGGGCCGAGCCCGGTCACGTCTCCGATCGCCCACAGCCCGTCGGCGGCGCGCAGGTGATCGTCGACGGGGATCGCACGCCCGTTCTCGTCGATGCCGACGCTCGCCACGCCGAGGGGCCGGAGGTCGGTCCGCCGGCCCGTGGCCACGAGCAGGCGCTCGGCGGTGAGCTGCGTGCCGTCCTCGAGATCGACCGCGATCCCGTCCGCCGTTCGCGCGACCGAGGCCGCGCCCACACCGGTGCGCACGTCGATTCCCTCACCGGTGAACACCTCGGCGATGAGCTCGCCGGACTCCGGCTCCTCGGGAGGGAGCAGCCCATCCATCCTCTCGACCACCGTCACGCGCGAGCCGAAGCGGGCGAACACCTGGGCGAGCTCGAGCCCGACCGCGCCGCCGCCGAGCACGACGAGCGACGCCGGCATCTCCTTCGCCTCCACCGCCTCGTGGTTGGTCCAGAAGTCGACGGTCTCGAGGCCGGGGACGGGGGGGGACTGCGGGTCGCGTCCCGGTGCTGAGCACGACGCCGCGGCGCGCCTCGAAGGTCCGCTCGCCCACGCGTACGCGGCGCGGGCCGTCGAGCCGACCGGCGCCGCGCACGAACCGGCCCCCCTTGCCCTCGAACCGCTCGACGGCGACGCGGTCGTCCCACGTGTCCGTCGCCTCGATGCGGATGCGCGACGCAACCGGCGCCCAGTCGGGGTCGACGGTCGCGGTTCCGGCGAGCAGCGGGACGCGCCGCGCCTCGGCCAGCGCGTTGGCGGCCCGGGTCATCATCTTCGTGGGGACGCATCCCCAGTACGGGCATTCGCCGCCGACGAGGTGTTCCTCGATGCCGACGACGTCGAGGCCGGCGTCGGCGACTCGCTCGGCGAGCAGCTCGCCGCCCACGCCCATCCCCACAACGATCACGTCGGCGCTGTCGGCCATGGGTGGGTTCTACCGCGCGGTGGCGTCCTTCGTCGCGAGGTCGGCCTCGGCGAGGTCGAAGATCCGCGCCGTGCACGAGCTGAGGTCGAGCGGGGGGAGCAGCTCGTCGACGATCCGGTCCGCGATGCGGCGGAACTCGGTGCCCGCAGGACTGTCGGGCGCGGTCAGCACGACGGGCTTCCCCGCGTCGCCGCCGGCCGAGACCTCCGGCTCCATCGGGACCTGCCCGACGAGCGGTACGCCGATGTCGTCGGCGAGCGCAGCGCCGCCGCCGTCGCCGAAGATCGGGTGACGCGACCCGTCGGGTGCGACGAACGCGCTCATGTTCTCGATCACGCCGGTCACCTTGATGTAGCTGCGGCGCGCCATGTCTGCGACCCGCGCCGCGACCTGCTGCGCGGCCAGCGCCGGCGTGGTGACGACGAGCAACTCGGTGCTCGGGAGCAGGCGCGCCAGCGCCATCTGGATGTCGCCCGTCCCCGGGGGCATGTCGATGAGCAGGTAGTCCATCTCGCCCCAGCGGACGTCGGTGAGGAATTGCTCGAGCGCCCGGGCGAGGATGAGGCCCCGCCACATGAGCGCGGTGCCCTCGTCGTCGACGAGGAACCCCATCGACACGACCTTCAGCTGGCCGTCGCCGATCGCCAGCGTGTGCGGAGTGATCTTTCCCTCCGTCCCGCCGAGGCGGCCTTCGATGCCAAGCATGCGCGGCACGCTGAAGCCCCAGATGTCGGCGTCGAGCACGCCGACCGTGAAGCCGCGCGCCGCGAGCGCGGCCGCGAGGTTGGCGGTGATCGTCGTCTTGCCGACGCCACCCTTGCCGCTGCCCACCGCGATCACCCGCGTCGTGGCCGACACCTCGGTCGGAGGCGCCTGCTGCGATGCCTGGAACCGCGCCCGCTGCATGACGTTCGAGCGCTCGTCCTGCGTCATCTCGTCGTACTC
>JBKOZX010000133.1:0-3939 GCA_046726115.1 Actinomycetota bacterium
GGTCAAGCCGATGCTGGCCAAGTCGGTCCCCGAGATCCCGGAGGGCGGCCAGGGGGAGCTCCTGTTCGAGCCGAAGTGGGACGGCTTCCGGTGCATCGTGTTCCGCGACGGCGACGAGATCGAGCTCGGGAGCCGCAACGACCGACCGCTCAACCGGTACTTCCCCGAGATCATGGACCCGCTCAAGGCAGCCCTCCCCGAGCGCTGCGTGGTCGACGGTGAGCTCGTGATCGCCGGCGACGACGGGCTTGAGTTCGATGCGCTGCAGATGCGCATCCACCCCGCCGCGAGCCGGGTCAACAAGCTCGCGGCCGAAACGCCGGCCAGCTTCGTGGCATTCGACCTCCTGGCCGAGGGCGACGACGACCTGCGCCCACGCCCCCTCTCGGAGCGACGCAAGCGGCTCGAGCGGGCCTTGCGCGGCGCGAAGCCTCCGATTCGTCTCACCCCGGTGACGACCGATCCGGAGCTCGCCGGCCAGTGGTTCGAGGACTTCGAGGGCGCCGGCCTCGACGGCGTGATCGCCAAGCCCGGCGTGGGTGAGTACCGCGCGAACGAGCGCGCGTGGTTCAAGGTCAAGCATCAGCGGACCGCCGACTGCGTCGTCGCCGGGTTCCGCACGCACAAGGACGGCGACGGCGTGGGGTCGCTCCTGCTCGGGCTCTACGACGACGACGGGACGCTGCACCACGTCGGAGTGGCGAGCAGCTTCGCGGCGCCACTCCGGAAGAAGCTCGCCAAGGAGCTCCAGCCGTACCGGAAGAACGCCCTGGAGGGGCATCCGTGGCGCGAGTGGGCCGACGCGCAGGCGCAGGAGTCGGGGGGCCGCATGCCCGGCGCCCCCAGCCGCTGGAATGCCAAGAAGGACATGCGCTGGGAACCGCTGCGGATCGAGCTCGTCGCCGAGGTCGCCTACGAGCACCTCCAGGGCGACCGCTTCCGTCACACGGCGCGGTTCCAGCACTGGCGCACCGACCGGAAGCCGAGCTCCTGCACGTACGACCAGCTCGAGGCGCCGGTCCCTCACGAGCTGGCCGAGATCTTCGGCCTCTAGATCTCTGGTCGCACTTGCTTGCGCACGTGCTCCAGCCAACCATCGGCTCGATCCGGGGCCGGGGAAACCCCGGCCCCTGCCGCAGGTGCCCCTTTCACGCACTTCCCGCCCCCGCTCCCTCGTCGCGAGGCCGAAAGCAGCCTGAATCCGTTATACTTACGGGGTTCGGTCATTAGGTGATGACCACCCACTGGTCGGCGGGACGTGGGCGAAAGCCCACGTTTTTTCTTGCCGTCCGGGGAGTGGCAGCGCGGAGGGCTGATCGACGACAGGCGACGCGACGACGCGGGAGGTGAACGCAAGTGCCGGAACGGGAGACCATTGCTGCCGCGATCGAACCGGTGCTTGCGACCCTCGATCTCGAGCTGTTCGACCTGCAGTTCACCGCGTCGGGCCGCGCTCGTACCGTACGCGTCGTCGTCGACCGTGACGGCGGCGTCGATCTCGACGCGATCAGCGCGGCGTCGGAGCACATCTCGTCCGCCCTCGACGCGCGCGACGACCTGGGAGGGCCGTACGCGCTCGAGGTGAGTAGCCCCGGGCTCGAGCGATCGCTGCAGCGGCCCGAGCACTTCCGCCGCGCAGTCGGCGAGACCGTGTCCGTGAAGAAGCGCGACGCCGACGGCGAGGTCCGCCGGGTGCGGGGTGAGCTCGTCGAAGCCGACGAGCACGGGATCGTGGTCCAGGCCGGCGACAACGAGCGCGTCGACTACGACCAGATCGTCCAGGCCCGCACTGTCTTCGAGTGGGGCGCGTCGCCCAAGCCGGGCAAGCGTGCGAAGAAGCACGACAAGAAGAGGCAACAGAAGGAAGTCGCCCGATGAACTCCGAGATGATGGAGGCGCTCGAGAACATCGAGCGCGAGAAGGGCATCTCCATCGAGATCATGCTGGAGGCGCTGGCGAACGCGCTCGTGACCGCGTACAAGCGTCTTCCCGACGCGGCCGAGGAGGCGCTGGTCGAGATCGACGTCGAGACCGGCGACATCAAGGTCATCGCGCAGGAGCTCGACGAAGAGGGCAACGTCACGCGCGAGTGGGACGACACGCCCGAAGACTTCGGTCGCATCGCGGCGCAGACGGCCAAGCAGGTCATCCTGCAGCGGATCCGCGAAGCCGAACGCGAGATGAAGTACGAGGAGTACGCCGGCCGCGAGGGCGACATCGTCACCGGGATCATCCAGCAGACCGACGCGCGGTACACGCTGCTCGACCTGGGCAAGGTCGAGGCGCTGTTGCCGCAGGCCGAGCAGGTCCAGAACGAGCGCTACGAGCACGGCTCTCGCCTCAAGGCGTACATCGTCGAGGTGCGCAAGACGGCCAAGGGCCCCCAGATCGTCGTGTCGCGTACGCACCCGGGTCTCGTGAAGCGGCTCTTCGAGCTCGAGGTGCCCGAGATCGTCGACGGCGTCGTCGAGATCAAGGCGATCGCACGCGAGCCCGGTCACCGCACGAAGCTCGCGGTCGCGTCGAACGACAACAACGTCGACCCGGTCGGCGCGTGCGTGGGGGCTCGCGGCTCGCGCGTGCGGATGGTCGTGAACGAGCTACGGGGCGAGAAGGTCGACATCGTGCCCTACAGCGACAACTCCGAAGAGTTCGTCATGAAGGCGCTGGCGCCTGCCCGCGTCCGCGAAGTGCGCATCCACACCGAGACGGGCACCGCCGAGGTGATCGTTCCCGACTTCCAGCTCTCGCTGGCCATCGGCAAGGAGGGCCAGAACGCGCGGCTCGCCGCCCGCCTCACGGGCTGGCGCGTCGACATCAAGAGCGAGACGCAGCTCCAGGAAGAGGAGGCCGGTGGCGGCGTCGAGTACGCCGAGGGCGAGTGGGTGAAGAGCGACAGCGGCGAGCTGGTGTGGCAGCCGGCCGGAGGCGGCGAGACCATCTCGGCCGCCGAGGCCGGGTACGCCGCGCCGGACCCGACGGCGGTGGCCGTCAAGGAGGGCGAGGGCAACGGCGCCGCCGGCGACGAGAAGGCGGATGCCCCTGCAGTGCCGGCCCCGCCGGCCCAGTCGTCGGACGAGCCTGCGGCGGAATCGTCGGATGACTCCAGCACGGAGCCCGCGGCCGAATCCGAACCTGCGCCCGAGACGAGCGAGGCCGCGGCGGCGGCCGTCCCCGCCGACGCGGGTGACGCAACACCGAAGCGGGGGGAGGACGGCAGCTAAGCCCACGCGCCGGCACGCGGCGACGGCGGCTACGCCGACCGTCGTCGCAGGAGCCGGAGCTTGCGACGGCGACAATCATGGTTCAGCGCACCTGCGTCGGCTGCCGTCGCGTGGCCGATCCCCACGAGCTCGTGCGGATCGCCCGGGTGCCCGACGGCGCGGTGTCGGTCGGAACCGGGCCCGGCCGGGGCGCGTGGCTCTGTGCCTCCACCACCGCCGGATGCTTCGAGCAGGCGGTGCGGCGCCGGGCGCTCGACCGGGCGCTTCGCACACGGCTGTCGGACGGAGAGCTGGCGTCCTTACGTGCGAAACTGATGGAACCTCTGGAGAACGGCGGCGAACGAGAGTAAATGGCGACCAAGAAGATTCGGGTCTACGAGCTGGCGAGGGAGCTCGGCGTGGAGAACGCCGTGGTGCTCGACCTCGCGAACGAGCTCAAGATCGGCGTGAAGAGCCACTCGTCGAGCATCGACGACCCGTCAGCTGATCGCGTCCGTCGCCTGGCCGACTCGAAGGGCCTGCGCAAGGAGCCGGTCATCGAGGAGCCCGAGCCGCCGGCCCCGCCGCCGACCGAGCCCGAGAAGGTCCCGGCGGTCGAGAAGACCCCTGCGCCTGTCCCCGAGCCGGCTGCGCCCGAGGTCGCCCCGCCCCCGCCGCACCGCGTGGTGCGCTCGACGGGCGGGCTGCCCGAGCCGCCCCCGCTCGCCCCGCGACC
>JBKOZX010000134.1:0-10809 GCA_046726115.1 Actinomycetota bacterium
CCGTCGACACGCTCGCCGACGTGGAGGATCTCTACCGCGACATCGACCTGTCGAGCGTCACGACGTCGATGACGATCAACTCGCCGGCTGCCATGTTGCTCGCGATGTACATCGCGGCGGCGGAGCGCAGCGACGCGAGCAGGCACGATCTCGGGGGCACGCTCCAGAACGACATCCTCAAGGAGTACCAGGCCCAGAAGGAGTTCATCTTCCCGCCCCGCCCGTCGATGCGGATCGTGTCCGACACGCTGCGGTTCTGCACCGCCGAGATGCCGCGCTGGCACCCGATCTCGGTGTCCGGGTACCACATCCGCGAGGCCGGCAGCACCGCCGCCCAGGAGCTCGCGTTCACGCTCGCCAACGGGTTCGCGTACGTCGAGGCGGGGACGGCCGCCGGGCTCGCGGTCGACGAGTTCGCGCCCCGGCTGTCTTTCTTCTTCAACGCCCACATCGACTTCTTCGAGGAGATCGCCAAGTACCGGGCCGCGCGTCGCATCTGGGCCCGGTGGATGACCGACCGGTACGGCGCCCGCGCCGAGCGCTCCCTCCAGCTGCGGTTCCACACGCAGACCGCGGGCGTGTCGCTGACGGCCCAGCAACCCGAGGTCAACATCGTCCGCACCGCCATCGAGGCGCTCGCCGGCGTGCTCGGGGGCACGCAGAGTCTGCACACGAACTCGATGGACGAGGTCCTCGCGCTTCCCACCGAGAACGCGGCTCGCCTCGCGCTGCGGACGCAGCAGGTGATCGCGCACGAGACGCGCGTCCCGAACGTGGCCGACCCGCTCGGCGGGTCGTGGTTCGTCGAGGAGCTCACCGACGAGATGGAGCGTCAGGCCGAGGCCGTGTTCGCCCATCTGGAACGGCTCGGGGACGGCTCGCTCCTCGAGGGCGTGTTCCAGGCGATCGAGTCGGGATGGTTCCAGGGCGAGATCGCCGAGTCGGCGTACGAGCTCGAGCGCAAGCTCAACGACGGCCGCCATCTCCTCGTCGGCGTCAACGTCGCGACCGCCGGCGGCGACGAGCAGCCCGAGATCCTGCGCATCGGCCCCGAGGTGGAGGAGGCCCAGCTGAAGCGGCTGGCGCAGGTGAAGGCGGATCGTGACGAAGCCGCCGTGCGCGCGGCGTTGACGCGGGTGCGGGCGGACGCGGGGGAGCCGGACGTCAACCTGATGCCGGGCCTGATCGACGCGGTGTCGACGCAGGCGACCGTGGGGGAGATCGTCGGCGCCCTCGCCGACGTGTTCGGGCGCCACCGCGAGGACCCCGTCATCTGAGGATGGACGCACGCCTCCTCGAGGTCGCGCGCGCGGCCAAGGGGTTCATGCCCGACGCCGAGGGCCTGGCGCTGCACGCGGCCGGGCGCGACGCGGCCGAGGTCGGCCCGCTGCTCGAGATCGGCAGCTACTGCGGCAAGTCGGCCGTCTACCTCGGTGCCGCCGCGCGCCAGGGCGGGACGGTGCTGTTCAGCGTCGATCACCACCGGGGCTCGGAGGAGAACCAAGCGGGCTGGGCGCACCACGATCGGGAGCTCGTCGATCCCGCGACGGGTCGCATGGACACCCTGCCGTTCTTCCGCCGCACGATCGAGCGCGCCGGCCTCGAGGACGCGGTGGTCGCGGTCGTGGGCGACTCGCCGACGATCGCCGCGCACTGGGGCACGCCGCTGGGGCTCGTGTTCGTCGACGGCGGTCACGCGCTCGACGTGGCGCTCTCCGACTACGAAGGCTGGTCTCCGTACGTTGCGCCGGACGGGCTCCTCGTGTTCCACGACGTGTTCGAGGATCCCCGCGAGGGTGGGCAGGCACCGTTCGAGGTATGGAAGCGCGCCGTGGCGTCGGGGTCCTTCACACCCGTCTCGACGACGGGCAGCCTGCGTGTGTTACGCCGTACATGATGCGTGCACAGGGGGACATAGTGGCTCCCTACGCACGCATCGGGAGTTAGTCCCGGTTGCGGCGGGACTGGCGGGCGAGCTCGGATTCGATCGCGGCGCCCGCCGCCAGGAGCTCCGACGGGTTCAGGCCCACGGGCAGGCCCTCGCCCCGGAACAGTCCCGCCGTCGGCGCCTCGCCGGCCAGCGCGTGGGCGGCGAGCACGACCGCGGCCGAGTTCCATGTGGGCTGCTCGACCGGGTACAGCTGGCCGTCGAGGTGGAACGCGCCACCCTCGAAGTTGGCGCCAGTCCAGTAGCCGCCGCCGTCGGCGCGCAGGAACTGCACCCACTCGAAGAGGTCGTAGGCCTCGATGTGGGCGCCGATGGCGTCGAGCGCCATGACGAGCTCGCACGTCTCGGCCGCAGTGACCCAAGGCCGGTCGGACACGCAGCGAGCGCCGCGCCCCTCGACCACGAATGTCTTCCATTCCGCCGCGACGCGGGCGTGTGCGGAATGGCCGCGGAGCACGCCGCCGAGGATCGGGTAGTACCAATCCATCGCCCAGCGGCCCTTGTCGAGGAACCCCTCGGGCCGGTGCGCGACGGCGATGGCGAGCGACCCGAGCGAGAGCTCCCAGTCCGGGCGCTCGTGACCGAGGTGCTCGGCGATCGCGATCGCGCAGCGCAAGCTCGCGTGCAGGCTCGACGAGCCGGTGAGGAGCGCGCCGTCGCCGGGGTCGTCGCCCCGCCACGCGATCTCGCCCGTCTCAGACTGGTAGTCGAGGGTGTAGTCGACGGCGCGCTCGACGACGTGCCAGTAGTCGTCGAGAAAGCGCCGGTCGCGCGTCGACAGGTAGTGGTGCCACGCGCCGTTGGCGATGTAGCCCGTCACGTTCGTGTCGAGCGTCGGGTCCTTCACGTCGTCGCCGACGTAGTACGCGTGCCAGGCGCCGTCCGGGCGCTGCCGGGTCCGCAGCCACTCGTACGCCCGTTCGGCCTCGGCGTGCCGGCCGCCGACGTCGAGCGCCATCGCCGCTTCGACGAGGTTCCACGGGTCGGTGTGGTGTCCGGGCGTCCAGGGGATGTTCCCGTCAGGGAGCTGGATCGCAGCGATCGCGTCGACCGTGGCCGCGAGCTCGTCGGCGGACACGATTCCTTCGACGTTGCACAGCACGTTCATTCCGGCTTCTCCGTGTAGACGACGAGGCTCTTCCCCAACACCGGGTTCAGTGTCCGGTCGAGGAGCCGGGACCAGCGCGGGCGCTTGGTGAGCTCCCACACGAGAAAGTCGTGGTACTTGCGGACAGGCAGCGCGTCTCCGTTGTCGACGCCCACCGCGCACTTGAGCATCCAGTACGGCGCGTGCAGCGCGTGCGCGTGATGCGAGCCGCGCAGCAGCAACCCGGCGCGCTCGAGCTTCGCCTCGAGCTCGGGTTGCCGGTAGATGCGGACGTGGCCGCCGGGCGTGTCGTGATACTTGTGGTCGAGCGCCCAGCACACGCGCTCCGGCCACCGGGTGGGAACCGTCACCGCCATGCGACCACCTGGGCGCATCACCCGCACGAGCTCGCGCATAGCGCTCTCGTCATCGTGGATGTGCTCGAGCACCTCGGCGGCGACGACCCGGTCGAATGCCCCGTCGGGGAACGGCAGGGTGAGCGCGTCGCCGTTCACGACGCCGCCGGCGGGACCGCGCGGCAGTTCGCCCGCTTCGAGCATGCCCCCGGTGACCGCGGCGACGTCCTTCAGCTCGGCGGCGTCGGCGTCGAACGCGACCACGGTGGCACCTCGCCGCATCCCTTCGAACGCGTGACGGCCGGCGCCGCAGCCCAGGTCGAGGAGGGTCTGCCGGTCGCGCAGATCGAGCCGCGCGAAGTCGACCGTCAGCATCAGCGCGCTCCGGCGGCGTCGTGCTCGTCGAGCAGTGCGCGGTAGTGGTCGACGGTTCCTTCGGCGGTGGTGCGCCACGTGAACCGGTCGAGCACGCGGGCGCGGCCGGCGGCGCCGATGCGGGCCCGCAGCTCGGCATCGTCGAGGGCGCGCCCGAGCGCGCCCGCCAGCGCCGACGTGTCTCCCGGTGGCACCAGGAGGCCGGTTTCGCCGTCGCGGCCGACCACCTCGGGCAGCGCGCCGCCGGTGGTCGCGACGATGGGGACGCCGCACGCCATCGCCTCGACGGCCGGCAGCGAGAAGCCCTCGTACAGCGACGGCACCGCGGCCAGCTCGGCCTCGGCGTAGAGCTCCACGATCCGCTCGGTCGACACGCCGTGCACGAACTCCACAGCGCCCGCGAGGCCGAGCCGGTCGATGAGCGGCGGGATGGTGCTCTTCCCCTTCGATTTGCCGATCACGACGAGGTGCGCGTCGTCGCGTTCGGTGCGCACTTTGGCCAGCGCCTCCAGCAGGAACGCGAGACCCTTCATGGGGACGTCGGCGCTGGCCGTCGTCATGATCCGGCCGGGGACGCGCCGCACCTCCGGCCGCGGGCGGAACACTGCCGGGTTGGCGCCGACGGGCACGACGTGCAGCCGGTCCGCGTCGACCTGCATGGCGGTGAGGATGTCGCGCCGAGACGACTCCGACACCGTGATCAATCGCGGGATGCGGCGGGCGACGCGCGTCTGCATGTCGAGGAAGGCGTACCAGCGCCGCAGTGTGAAGCGCTTCCATGCGTTGGTGGCGGCCGCGAGATCGAGATCGCGGTCGACCGTGACCGGATGATGGAGGGTGGCGAGCATCGGCCAGCCGTCGTCGACCATCTTCGCGAGGCCGGTGCCGAGGCACTGGTTGTCGTGAACGATGTCGAATTCAGCGCGGCGGTTCTGCAGCAGCTTCCGCACACGAAGGCTGAACGTGTACGGCTCCGGGAAGCCCGCGCCGCACATGATGGCGAACTCGGAGACGTCGATCCGGTTCTTGAACTCCCACGGCCACGGCACCCGGAACGGGTTGTCGGGCCGGTACAGGTCGAGGCTCGGGACCCGGGTCAGCTGCTCGTCGTCGACGAGCTCCGGGTACGGCGGGCCCGAGAACACTTCGACGGTGTGGCCGAGCGCGGCGAGCTCGCGTGCAAGCTCGCGCGTGTACACACCCTGGCCACCGCAGTGCGGGTTGCCGCGGTATACGAGGTAGGCGACGCGAAGGGGCAGATCAGGGCGCGGCATCCGGAGCAGCCTACTGGCGGCAGGGGTGCGGGTAGCCTCCGCTCGATGCCATCCGTCCCGCCCTCGGCACGCCCGCGATGAACACAATCTTCATCGGACCGCGGCACGGCGCCGACAGGGCGGTGCTCCTCGCGCACGGCGCGGGCTCCGACATGCACGCGGCGACGCTCGAGGCAGTGGCCGACGCGCTCGCCGGCGCCGGGATCCCGTCGCTCCGCTTCAACTACCCGTACCGCGACGCGGGCCGGAAGTCGCCCGACCGGGCCGCGGTGCTCGACGTCGCCACGCGGGAGGCCGCGGCCGAGCTCGCGGACCGAACCTCCTTGCCACCGGAGCGCCTGGTGCTCGGCGGCCGTTCGATGGGCGGCCGGTACTGCTCCCTGGTCGTCGGCGCCGCCGAGGACCCCGCCCCCGCGCTCGGCCTGCTCCTGCTCGGCTATCCGCTCCACGCGCCGGGGAAGCCGGACCAGCTCCGGGTCGAGCACTTCCCCCGGCTGCTCGTGCCGTGCCTGTTCGCGAGCGGCACGCGCGACGCGCTCGCTGGGCAGGCCGCGCTTACAAAGGCGGTGAAGGCGATCAAGGGGCCGATCACGATGCACTGGCTCGAGTCGGCCGACCACGGCTACCGGCCGAAGAAGGCCTCGGGCCGCACGCTCGACGACGTGACCGCCGAGGTGGCGCGCGTCTCGGTCGACTGGGTGGGCGCGCTCCCAGCTGCCTAGTCGCCGGTCCTTCCGTCGATCTGCTCGCGCATGAGGTCGAGGTGGCCGGCGTGGCGCGCCGTCTCCTCCAGCAGGTGCACGACGATCCACCGCAGCGAGACGCGCCCGTAGAAGGGCGACGCATTCTGGCTGAGGTCGTCGAGTGACGACGCGGCCACGATCCGTCGCGAGTGCGCGGTCGATTCACGGTAGAACGCGACAACCGAGGCGACCGTCTCGCCCGGCTCGATGCGGAAGAGGACGTCGGGATCTTCGTCGCTCGCTCCCGTGTCGATGCTCTCGCCGGCGAATCGCTCGCGGAACCAGCTCTGCTCGACGTCACCGAGGTGCTTCACGACGCCGAGGGCGCTCAGGCCCGTCGGCGTCATGACGCGGCTCGCGTCGTCGAGCGACAGGTCTGCGACCTTGTTCTCCACAATCGCCCGGTACCAGTCGAGGAACCCGTTGAGGAGCTCGGGCTCGCGCTCCCGACCCCCGAGGGCGGACGAAGCTTCCGTCATGAGCCGGAAGCGTATGCGTACCGGACATCCGTCACACTGGAGAAAACCGACCGCCGCGGGCCGCGAACTCCGCGCGAAAGCTCGATGAATCACCCGCAATTGTTCGGGCCGCGGCGTTCGCACCTGCGAAACTGTTCGTCATGCGAGTCCGCCGCTACTTCGCCTTTGTCGACCTCTGCGGGTTCACCCGCTTCACCGAGGTCCACGGTGACCAGGAGGCCGTCGCCGTCCTCACGGGCTTCCGCACGCTCGCGCGCGATTTGGCATCCGAACACGGCGTGCGAGTCGCGAAGTGGCTCGGCGACGGCGCGATGTTCGTCAGCACAGACGGCTTCGCGCTCGCGGCTGCGCTCCTCGAGCTCCGGCAGCGCGCAGCCGACTCGGTCGACCTGCCGATTCGGGCGGGGATGTCCGGTGGCGAGGTGATCATCTTCGAGGGCGACGACTACATCGGCGGCCCGGTGAACCTCGCCGCGCGCCTCAGCGACGCCGCCGCACCCGGCGAGGTGCTCGCGAACGCCGACATGGCCCAGTTCGTGCCCGAGGAGGGCGACGTGCGGGCGGTCGAGGCGCAGATGATCTCGGGGTTCGTGACGCCGGTTGACATCGTGGTCGTCGGCTTTGCCGACCCCATCACCGAGACGCACGACATCATCGCCAGCTGAGCCTCCGCCCGAGGGCGCGACCGGGCACTACCCTCACGGCGATGGCGCTCACGACCCTCCGCTTCGAACGCGACGGCCCGATCGGGTGGCTCCGGCTCTCGCGACCTGATCGACTCAACTCGTTCACGCCCGAGATGTGGCGCGAGCTGCGCGAGCTCGGCGAGGAGCTGCGCGACGACCCCGACCTTCGTGCCCTGATCGTGATCGGCGAAGGTCGCGCGTTCTCCAGCGGCATCGACACCTCGGTCTTCGCCGGTGACACCCTCGACAGCAGCACGCTGGAGACGGATCGGGATGCCGAACCCCGCCACGACGATCCCGCCGTCGACGCGATCATGCAGACCCAGGACTCGTACACGTGGCTCGACGAGGCGCCGTACGTGACGATCGCCGCCGTGCGCGGCTACGCGCTCGGTGCCGGGCTCCAGCTCGCGCTGGCGTGCGACCTACGCGTGTTGGCCGAGGGCACCAAGGTCGGCCTGCTCGAGTTCAAGTACGGGATCATCCCCGACCTCGGCGGGACGCAGCGGCTGCCGCGCCTCGTCGGCGCGGCGAAGGCCAAGGAGCTCATCTTCACCACGGCGCAGATCGACGCCGACGAGGCGCAACGCATCGGCGTCGCGGAGCACGTCGTGCCGGACGCCGAGCTCGAGTCCACGGTGCGCGAGCTGGCGGCGACGATCGCCGCCCAGCCGCCGCTCGCCGTGCAGGGCGCCAAGCGCGCGATCAACGTCGCCGGCACGGTCGATACTCGCGAAGGGCTGCGCATCGAGGCGGAGAACCAGGCGGTGTGCCTGCGGTCCGATGATATGAAGGAAGCGATCGCCGCGTTCGTCGAGCAGCGGGCGCCGAACTATCACCGTCGGTAGCGAGCCAGAGTGATGGATGCATTCGTCGTTCGCGCCGGCGGTCCGCTGTCGGGGACCGTGCGGGTTTGCGGCGCGACGAAGAACGCCGGGCTCAAGCAGATGGCGGCGGCGCTGCTCGCGCCGGGTGTCACGGTGCTCCGGAACCTTGACCCGGTGCTCGACCTGGACGCGATGCTCGACGTGATGCGCGCCATCGGCGCCGGCGTCGAGTGGACCGGCGACAACGAGCTCACGATCGACGCCACCGGCCCGCTCACGCCGGAGGCGCCGTACGAGCTCGTCAGCCGGATGCGGGCATCGATCAACGTCCTCGGTCCGCTGCTTGCGCGGTGTGGCGAGGCGCGCGTCGCGATGCCGGGCGGCGACAACATCGGGAGCCGAAAGCTCGACATGCACTTCCGTGGCCTCGACGCCATGGGCGCCGAGCTTCAGATCGTGCACGGCCTCATCGAAGCCCGATGCGAGGCGCTGTGCGGCACGCGCATCGTGCTCGACTTCCCGAGCGTCGGCGCGACGGAGAACCTGCTCACGGCGGCCGTGCTCGCCAAGGGCCAGACCGTCCTCGACAACGCGGCGCGCGAGCCGGAGATCACCGACCTGGCTGCGTTCCTCAACCGCATGGGTGCAAAAGTGCACGGCGCGGGCACGTCGACGATCGAGGTGGAGGGTGTCGAGAGCCTGACCCCGGTCGAGGCGGAGGTGATGGGAGACCGCATCGAGGCGGGCACGATCCTCATGGCGTGCGGCGTCGCCGGGGGCGAGGTCACGATCGAGGGCACGCGCATGGAGCACCTCGAGATGGTGGCGCTCAAGCTCAGCGAGATGGGCCTGCAGGTGTCGCCCACGCCCGACGGGCTATGGGCCCGCTGCGACGAGCGGCTCCGCGCCGTCGACGTGGCGACCCTCCCGTACCCGGGCTTCGCGACCGACTTCATGCCGCTGGTCGTTGCGCTCCTCGCCACCGCCGACGGCTCGGCCATCGTGACCGAGAACGTGTTCGACAACCGCTTCGGCTTCGTCAACGAGCTCCACCGCATGGGCGCCGACATCCGCAACGAGGGACGCCATGCCGTGGTCCGCGGCGTCGACCGGCTCTCGGGTGCCCCGGTGCGCGCCCAGGACGTCCGCGCCGGCGCCGCGCTCGTGGTCGCCGGCCTCGCCGCCGAGGGCGAGACGCGCGTGCTCGAGCCGTACCACGTCGACCGGGGTTACCCCGACCTCGCCGGCCAGCTCCAGGCGCTGGGAGCCGACGTCCGCCGGGTGCGGCCGTCTCCCGGCTGATCTGCGGGGTTCCGCCAGGGCCGGGAAGGCGTGGGACAATGGTTGCGTTGCAACGCCTTGGAGCCGAGGCGGGGCGAACCGGGGCGAGACCGTAGTGGGAACGGAGCACTGAGTATGCCGACCGAGACCAGCACCGACGACCGGGAAGCCGGCGTTCTCGAGGCGATCGACGCCATCCGCCCCGCGCTCCAGAGCGACGGTGGCGACATCATCTTCAACGGCATCGACGCCGACAGCGCCGTCCACGTCACGCTGGTGGGGGCGTGCGGCACGTGCCCGGTGTCGATGATGACGCTCAAGGCCGGCGTCGAGCGCATCATCATGGACCGGGTCCCGGGGATCACCGAGGTGATCTCCGAATAGGAGCCTCGAACAGCCCTTCCGAGCTGGTCGACGCGGCCCGGCAAGGGGACCGCGCCGCGATCGCCAAGCTCATCTCGCTCGTCGAGGCGGGCGGCGAGATCGCGACCGAGGCCGTCGGTCAGCTGTATCTCAGCACGGGCAGCGCGTTCACGATCGGCATCACCGGCGCGCCGGGCTCAGGCAAGTCGACGCTCACGGACAAGCTCATCAGCCTGATCCGCGACCGCGGCGTCGAGGTCGGCGTGCTCGCCGTCGACCCCAGCAGCCCCTTCAGCGGCGGCGCCATCCTCGGCGACCGCATCCGCATGCAGGACCACGCCACCGACGAGGGCGTGTTCATCCGCTCCATGGCGACGCGCGGTCATCTGGGCGGGCTGTCGCTGGCAACGCCGCAGGCGGTGCGCATCCTCGACGCGGCGGGAAAGCCGTGGATCATCGTCGAGACCGTCGGCGTCGGGCAGGTCGAGGTCGAGGTGGCCGGCGCCGCCGACACCACGGTCGTCGTGGTGAACCCGCGGTGGGGCGACGGCGTGCAGGCCAACAAGGCGGGTCTGCTCGAGATCGCCGACGTGCTCGTCGTCAACAAGGCCGACCGCGAAGGCACGGCCGACACGGTGCGCGACCTCGACCAGATGCTCGATCTCGCGGGGAAGCGGGACTGGCGGCCCCCGATCGTCGAGACCGTTGCCACCGACGGCCGCGGCGTCGAGGACCTGTGGCAGGCGATCCTCGATCACCGCGCCCACCTGGAGGCGAACGGCCGACTCGAGCGCCGGCGGGACGCGCGACTGCGGGAGGAGCTGCGGGCGATCGTCTTCGAGCGTCTCCGGGAGCGTGTCGACGCGACGTGTGACGGCGAGCGGTTCGACGGTCTGGTCTCCAAGGTCGCGGCGCGTGAGCTCGATCCCTACGCAGCCGCCGACGAGCTGCTGACCTAGCCTTCCCCGAGGTGGACGATCACCCGCTGGCCGTGATGCTCGTGGCGGCCGCGCGCGGTGACCCGCCGGCACCCGACGGGTTCGTCGACGTCATGCCGTCGCCGGGCGGCCCCGCCGACGCCATCGTCGACTTCACCGCTCACCTCGTCGTAGCGGCCGACGTGCCCGCCGACGACGTCCTGAACCAGCTCGTCGACGGTGACCTGTCCGCGTGGACGCACCCCTCCTTCCAGTTGTGGCTAGCGGACCGACTCGGCAGCACGCCCGGGAGCCGCGACCTGGTCATGGCGGCGCCGCCCGCCGACGAGCACGACCTGGACCTCGCACCGCGGGACGACCTCGGCGGCCACGACCGCGTGCAGCGCGCGGCGCGGTACCGCACCTGTCTCTTATACACATCTGACGCTGCCGACGATTCAGCATTGGTGTAG
>JBKOZX010000135.1:0-9412 GCA_046726115.1 Actinomycetota bacterium
AGGTGCGACCGGCGCTGTTCGACGCCCGGCGCGAGTACGGGCGCCGCAACGGGCTCGCGTACGACGCCCTGACGGACGAACAGCTCACCGACGACTTCCACTACTTCATCTTCCCGAACATCACGCTGAACATCTCTGCCGACCACTTCTGGTTCTTCCGGCACCGCCCGCACCCGACCGATCCCGAGCGGATGTTCTGGGAGTTCCAGACCTACGTGCGGCTCCCGGCGGGCGTGGACCCGCCGCCACGCCCCGACCGGATCGACTGCGTGTTCGGCGACGGCACGGAGCGGAAGCTGCACCTCGCGCTCCAGCAAGACGCTGCTGCTTCCCCGCCCGTGCAGGCGGGCATGCGGTCGCGGGGCTATCCCGGCTTGTACCTGGCACATCAGGAACGGCGCATTCGCCACTTCCACCGCGTGCTCGACGAGTACCTGTTCGGTGGATGAGGCCGACGGCGCATATCGATTCGTGATCGAACTCGACGACGTCGCGCCGGGACGGTCGCGCCGCTGCGTGATCGACGGCCACGCCGTGCTCGTGTGCAACGTGGGCGGCGAGGTCTACGCGCTCGCCGACACGTGCACACACGACCGCGGCCCGCTCGGCGAAGGACGGCTGCGCGGGCACCTCATCGAATGCCCCCGCCATGGGTCGCGCTTCGACGTGCGCGACGGCGATGCGAAGACGCCGCCGGCGATGCGGCCGGTCGCTACGTACCCGGTGCGGGTGAACGGTGGCGCAGTAGAGGTGCTCTTGCCCGAGTAGCTCAGGCGTTGTGGGCGAACGCCTCCAGGTCGCGCTGGGTCAGCTGCCCATTGCCGTGGTGCACGCTCCCGTCGTGCGCCCACACCGCGTCGACCTCATCACCGACGCCGTGCTCGCGGAGGAAGAACATCACCTCGCGGTTGCCGAAGACTGCGCCGGCGCCGAGCTGCAACAGGATGTCGCCCGTCTGCAGGCCGATCTGATCAGCGAACCCGCCCCCTTCGACCTCGGAGACCTCCGCCCCCGCGCCGGCATCGAGAAACAGTGCGCCGAGCCAAGCTTCGGAGTGGATGTCGCGGTGCCGCGGGTAGCTGACGCCGTGGTCGAGGTACAGGATCAGGTCGGCGTAGTTCTCGAACATGCCGTTGCGGACCGAATCGCTCTTGAGGATCGAGTCGCCGCCGAACCCGGCGTGCGTCACGGTGATCTTGGTACCCCCTTCGACGGGCTCGAACACGACGGTGACGTCGATGCCCGTCTCCGGGTCCGCCGCCCACTGGCGGTAGCAGAGGAGCTCGTCGTCCTTGATCTGCGTGACCTCGAAGTGCACGGCGCCGCCGGGACTCGCCGCCTCGGCCTGCACGCCGGGCACAACGCGAAGTGTGCCCGGACCGCCTAGGTCCCCCGATGATCGCCGGTCAGATGGTTGCGCACGAGCTGCTCGGCGCGTGCTGTGTCCTCCTGCAGGAAGAAGTGGCCGCCGGGCATCGTGACCAGCGCGCCGCCGGCACGCGCTGCTTGCAGCGCGAACCAGTCGGCGGGCAGGTCGCTGTGGTCCCCACGGGCGACGGTCGTCGGCGCGGTCATGGCGTCGAGATGGCGCCACGCCGCGGGCGCGCCCGGAGGCTCGCCGGACACCTCGAAGATCGTCGCCTCGACCTCGGGCCGGCACGCCAGCTCGACCTGCCCATCGGGCCGGTCGACGAAGCCCCACTGCACGTAGGCGGCGAGCGATTCGGGCGCGAGCGCGTCGAACGGGGGCCGGCTCCGGTACGAGTCGAGCACGGCGTCACGGTCGGGCCAGACGGCCCGGCGCTTGCGGGCGATCTCGGACATGAAGTTGCCGCCGTCGCCGGGCCCCTCCCCGCGCGGCCGGCTGGCCATGGCGTCGGGCGAGAACGCGACGGGCTCGCACAGCAGCACCCGCCGCAGTAGGCCGGGCCGCAGCTCGTCGACGAGCACGGTGACGCCGCCGCCGAGCGATTGGCCGAGCGCGACGACGCTGTCGATCCCCAGGTGCTCGAGCACCGCGAGGACGTCGGCCGCCATGAGCGCGAACCCGAAGCCCCCGCGCCCCGGCGGCGTGTCGGTGCACCCGTGGCCGCGGAGGTCGACGGCGACGGGCCGGAACGTGTCGCGCAGCCGCAGCGCGAGCGGCTCGAACAGACCGGCACACAACCCGTTCGGGTGCAGGAGCAGGAGCGGCGTGCCGTCGCCGCCCCAGTCGAGCGCGGCGATCCGCAACCCGTCGCGCTCGACCGCGACCTGGCGGGGATCGCTCAGACCGGCTCCGCGGCGAGGATCCCGCCCAGCTTCAGCAGCTGCGGGGTCGCGCCGCCCAGCGTGAGCTCGAGCTCCTTGGCCCACAGGAAGTACCGGTGGAGCGGGTAGTCGCGGTCGACGCCGATGCCGCCGTGCAGGTGCTGGGCGGCGTGCACGACGCGCTGCCCGCCGTCGGCGGCCCAGAACTTCGCCACCGCGACCTCGGCCGTCGCCGGCACGCCCTCCTCGAGCCGCCACGCGGCCTGGAGCGCGGTGAGGCGGATGGCCTCGGTGTCGATGTAGGCGTCGGCGGCGCGCTGGCCGACGGCCTGGAACGTCGCGATCGGCCGGTCGAACTGCTCGCGTGTCTTCGTGTACTCGGCCGTCATCTTCAACGCCTGCTCGCAGACGCCCGTCGCCACCGCGCACAGCGCAGCGGTGGCGCGCTCGATGATCCACTCGAGTGCCTCGCTGCCCGCCGTGCCGTAATGCAACGTCTCGCTGTCGCCGACCGCGACCCCGTCGAGCTCCATCCGGGCCTGCGGGATGCCGCTCGTCGTGTCCTGACGCTCGACGGTCACGCCGACGGCGCTCGGATCGATCACGAAGATGCCGGTGGCGCCGTCGGTCGACGCCGCCGGCACGAGCACGTGGTTCGCCGACAGGCCCGCGGGAACACACACCTTCACGCCGTCGAGACGGAAGCCCGCGCCGTCGCGGGTCGCACTCGTCGAGGGATGCAGCGGATCTGCGCCCAGCTCGACCAGCGCCGCCGTCAGCACGGTGTCGCCGCTCACGACGCCGGGGAGCCAGCGCTGTCGCTGCTCCTCACTTCCGAACTGCGCGATCGGCAACGCACCGAGCACGACCGTCGGCAGCACGGGCACCGGCGCGACGGTACGGCCGATCTCCTCGAGCAGCTGGCACAACGCGACAAAGCCGAGGCCGCTGCCGCCGACGTCCTCGGGCAAGGCGATACCCAGGAGTCCGGCCTTGGCGAGCTCGGCCCAGGTGTCGCGGTCGAACCCCTCGCCGCCGGCTTCGATCTCTTTGAGGTGCTCGTGCGTTTCCCGGTCCGTCAGGATCTGGCGCGCCAGGTCGCGCGTCGCCTCTTGCTCTTCCGTGAGTGCGAAGTCCATCTGCCCCTCGCTAGCGCTTTGCCATCGGCATGCCGAGGCCGAACACCGCGATCAGGTCGCGCTGCACCTCGTTGACCCCGCCGCCGAACGTCAGGATGATCAAGCTCCGGTAGTAGCGCTCGAGGCGCGACTTGAGCACCGAGTCGGGCGAGTCCTGCTTCAGGTACCCGGGCTGGCCGATCACCTCGAACATGAGGCGGAACGCCTCGAGGTAGAACTCGGTGCCGAACACCTTGATCGTCGACGCGTCGGCGACGTCGAGACGCTTCTGGGTCGCGTCCCACGCCACCTTCCAATTCGCGAGGCGCAGGAACTCGAGCCGGGCGTGGATGCGGGCCAGGTGCACCGGCACCCACTCCTGGTCGATGACGCGCCGGCCGTCCGCGAGCTTCGTCTCCTGTGCCCACCGGCGTGTGTCGGTGAGCGCGCGCTCGATGATCCCCGACGAGCACAACGTCACCCGCTCGCGGTTCAGCTGGTTGGTGATCAGGCCCCACCCGTTGTTCTCGCCGCCGACGAGCGCGCTCGCCGGGACGCGCACGTCGTCGTAGAAGACCTGGTTGATGTCGTGGTCGCTCATGAGGTCCATGGGCATGAGCTTGATGCCGGGCGTGTCCATCGGGACGATGAACATCGAGATGCCCTTGTGCTTCTTCGCCTCGGGGTCGGTGCGAACCGCCAGCCAGCAGTAGTCGGCGCCGCCGGCGAGGCTCGTGAACATCTTCTGCCCGTTGATGATGTACTCGTCGCCGTCGCGCACGGCCTTCGTCGTGAGCGCGGCGAGGTCCGTGCCGGCGCCGGGCTCGGTGTAGCCGATGCAGAAGTGGACCTGGCCCTTCAGGATCCGGGGTAGGAACTCGGCCTTCTGCTCGTCGGTACCGAAGTCCATGATCGTCGGCCCGACCGTGTTGATCGTGAGCATCGGGACGGGAGCGCCGGCGCGCATCGACTCGTCGAAGAAGATGAACTGCTCGATCGCCGACCGGCCCTGACCGCCGTACTCCTTCGGCCAGCCGATGCCGAGCCAGCCGTCCTCGCCCATCTGGCGGACGACCTCGCGGTTGACCGGCCCGATGCCGTGCCCGCGTGCGAGGCCTTCCTCGACCTCGGGCGTCAGCAGCTTGTCGTAGTACGCCCGGAGATCGCGGCGCAGCTGCTCCTGCTCTTCGCTGTAGCCGATGTACATCAGTCCTCCAACTTACAGGCCCAGGGGCTCCAGAACGCCCGTGCGCATGCCGGCGGTGAAGCCTCCGTCGACGACGAGCGCGTGCCCGGTGACGAACGACGCATCTTCGGACGCGAGGAATGCGGCGGCCGACGCGATCTCCTCGGGACGGCCGAAGCGCCCCAGCTTGTGCGCCTCCCGGTACTGCTCGCGGACGTGCGCCATGCCGTCGAGCGACATGACCGATTCGAACATCGTCGTGCCCTCGATGAAGCCCGGGCAGATGCAGTTGGCGCGCACGCCGACGCGCCCGTAGTCGATGGCGAGGTTCTTGGTGAGGAGCACGACCGCGCCCTTGGATGCGTTGTACGAGCTGCCGCCCTCGGTCCCTTCCACGCCTTCGATGCTGGCGATATTCACGAGACTGCCCGACTGCTGCTCGATCATGCGTGTGAGCGCGTGCTTGCACACGAGGAACGTGCCGGTCAGGTTGACGCGGATGACGCGGTCCCACTCCGCCGCGTCGAGCAGGTGGATCGGTCCGCCGCCGGCGACGCCCGCCGCGTTCAGCACGACATCGAGGCGGCCGTGATCGGCGACGATCGCGTCGACCGCGCCCGCCACCGCGGCTTCGTCGGTGACGTCGACGACCTGGGTGCCACCGTCCGGTCCGGGTTGCACGTCGACGCCGGCGACCTTCGCGCCTTCGTCCGCGAACCGGCGGGCGCACGCGAGGCCGATCCCCGACGCGGCGCCCGTCACCAGCGCGACCTTGCCGTCGAGGCGACCCACGACGGTATGCTCACTGAAACGTGTTCTAGTCGTCAAGGCGGGGGTGCCGGTCCGTGCAGTTCGCGTTGTTCTACGAGATCCCGGTGGCCAAGCCCTTCACGGACGGCAAAGAGCACGCCGCGTACAAGAACACGCTCGAGCAGGCCGTCCTCGGCGAGCAGGCGGGCTTCCATTCCTTCTGGACCGTCGAGCACCACTTCCTCGAGGAGTACTCGCACTGCTCCAACCCCGAGGTGCTGTACGGCGCGATCGCGGCGAAGACGACCACGATGCGCCTCGGGTACGGCGTGCGCCTGCTCCCCAAGCCGTACAACCACCCGATCCGCAGCGCGGAGTCGGCGGCGGTGCTCGACCTGCTGTCCGACGGCCGGGTCGAGTTCGGGACCGGCCGTTCGTCGACCCGGGCCGAGATCGAAGGCTTCGACATCGATCCGGACGACACGCGCGCCATGTGGTCCGAGGCGCTCGAGCACATCGTGGGCGCGTGGACGAACGAGTACTACCAGGCCGACGGCAAGTACTGGCACATGGGCGGACCGCGGCGCGTGCAGCCGAAGCCGCTGCAGAAGCCGCACCCGCCGCTGTGGGGCGCGACGAGCAGCGCCGACGGCCACCGCGAGATCGGACGTCACGGCATCGGGCTGTGCTCGTTCACGGTCGGCGTCCCGCCCGAGGACCTCGTCGAGCGCATCGCGATGTACCGCGAGGGCCTCGACGAGTGCGAGAAGCCGGTCGGCAAGTTCGTGAACGACCGCGCGGCCACGTTCACGATGGTCCACTGCGCGGACACCAACGAGCAGGCGTTCGCCGACGCCGAAGAATCCTTTCCCTGGTACATCAAGACCGCCGTGCGCCACATCGGGTCGCTCGTCGACTGGATGGAAGGCAAGGACCTCGGGACGTACAGCTATGCCGAGCACATGGCGGAGCTCGACAAGGACGGCTCGCTCGACCACCTCGACTTTCAGTACCTGCGCGAGAGTGGGTCGGCGGTCGTCGGTGACCCGGACCGGTGCGTCGAGCTCGCCCAGCGCTACGAGGCCGCCGGCTGCGACCTGCTGCTCTGTCTCGTGAACCCGTACAAGATCCCGCACGAGAAGGTCATGCGGTCGATCGAGCTGCTCGGCGAGCAGGTCATCCCGCAGTTCGCCTGAACCGCCGCGCTGCGCGGCGGACTACGTTGAGTGGTCGGTCGGCCACGCGACGAGACAGGCAGGGGGTGCGTCACGGTTGACACCCGGGCTGTCGCTCGTTCACGGATCGGCAGTTGGACCCGACAGGCCGCCTCGTGCACGGTCATCGCCCTTACCGCCAGCTTCCTCAGCGGGTACTCGTTCCGCTCGGACGCGTCACCCCGGGGGAGGCCGGTCAAGGTCTTCGTCATCACGATGATCGAGCCCCCCGGGCCGAGCGCCGGAGAGAGCCGCGACTGGCTCGACCGCCTCGGCCTCGATGAGCGGATACGAATCCCGGGCCTGAACCCGGCGTTTCCGCGAGTCGCCTGCCACCGCGACGACGTCTGCCTGGTGACCACCGGAGCCGGCCAGGCCAATGCCGCCACTTCGCTCAGGACGATCCTCGCCAGTAGGCGCTTCGATCTGCGCCGCACCTATTTCTTGGTGGCCGGCATCGCCGGCATCGACCCGGCGGACGGCACGCTCGGCAGCGCGGCCTGGGCCCGATGGGCGGTGAGCGGCGACCTCGCCGACGAGATCGATGCCCGCGAGATCCCTCCGGACTGGCCTTCCGGGTACTTCGGGTTGGGAGCTGCCCCACCCGGTGTCAAGCCCACCGACCGTGTGGGCACGGAGGTGTATCACCTCAACGAATCGCTGGTACAGCGCGCGTACGCACTCACACGCAACATCACACTCACCGACTCGGCCGACGCTCAGGCATACCGAGCGCACTACCCGCCGGGGCCCGCTTCGGAGCCGCCCACGGTCAACATGTGCGACACCGTCACCGACGACACCTACTGGGAAGGCAAGCTGCTCAGCGACCGCGTCAACGCGTGGATGGCGTTGATGACCGACGGCCAGGGCAACTACTGCACCACTCAGCAGGAAGACAACGCCACACTGACCGCTCTCCGTCGAGGCGCGAATGCTCACTGGCTCGATTTCAGCCGCGTCGCGGTACTGCGCGTCGCTTCCGACTTCGACCAGCCCTATCCCGGCCAGGCGCCGTACGCGGCGTTGGCCGAGACCCATCCGGGTTTCGGGCTCGCCATCGAGAACGCCTACCGGGTCGGCTCAACATACGCTCACAACATCGTGAGCCACTGGCGCGACTGGCAGGACGGCGTGCCGAGGACCCGGTCATGACGAGCTCCTCTGCGAGCGCGTGATCCCGAAGTTCGCCTGGCGCGGCCTGAGTCACCCGTGAACCGTCGCCAGTTTCTCCGGGGCTCGCTCGCGCTCGTCGGGGCGGGCGCATTCACGAGCGGATTTCTCCCGACACGTCTGCCCCGGCGACCATCGGCGGCGGTTCCCGACCCGACCGGCGTCCTGATCACGCGCTGGGCGCAGGACCCCTTCGCGTTCGGCTCGTACTCGTACCTCGCGGTCGGATCGAGCAACCGCGACCGGGAGCGGCTGGCCGAGCCCGTCGCCCGGCGGCTGTTCTTCGCCGGCGAAGCAACCTCGACCGACTACGCGGCGACCGTGCACGGCGCGTACCTGTCGGGACAACGCGCAGCGGGCGCGGTGCGCGACCACACCGACGCCGGCGCCGCCGTGGTCGTGATCGGAGCGGGGATGGCCGGCCTGGCCGCGGCCCGTCTTCTGCACGACGACCGCCGCCGAGTCGTGGTCGTCGAGGGCCGCGACCGGATCGGCGGGCGGATCTGGACGGACCGTGAACTCGGGCCGCCGCTCGACCTCGGCGCGTCGTGGATCGAAGGCGGCGGGCCCGCCAATCCCATCGCCCGGTTGGCGAAGCGGTTCGGCCTCGAAACGAAGATCACCAACTGGGACAACAACGTGTTGTACGGGCCCGACGGCACCGAGATCTCGGACCGCGCCGAGAACCAGCTGAACCGCGAGTACCACGCCGTGCTCACCGCCGCCGCGGCCGAGCAGCGACGGCGCGACACGGACAGCCCGCTCGGGGACGCGCTCTCCGCGGCCATCGCGGCGCGCACCTCGGATCCGTCCCGCCGGCGCGACCTCGACTACGAGATCAACTTCGAGATCGAGCACGAGTACGCAGCGGACGTGGGTGACCTGTCGCTGCTGTACTGGGACGACGACAAGGAGTTCTCAGGACCGGACCGGCTGTTCCCGAACGGGTACGGGCAGATCGTCGACCGTGTTGCGAAGGGGCTCGACGTGCGGACCGGTCACGTCGTCCGGCGCGTCGACTACGGCGGCGCCGGCGTGACCGTGACGACCGACGGTGGCGACGTCTCCGGCGACGTTGCGATCGTCACCCTGCCCGTCGGCGTGCTCCAGCGGGGCGTCGTCGATTTCGCTCCGCCCCTGCCGGACGAGAAGACACAGTCCATCGGGCGCCTTGGTATGGGGCTCCTCGACAAGTGCTACCTGCTGTTCCCCCGCGTGTTCTGGGACCGCGACGCCGACGTCCTCAACTACATCTCGGCCGACAAGGGTCGATGGGCCGAGTGGATCAACATCGCCAAGTACACGGGCGAGCCGATCCTGATCGGCTTCAACGCCGCCACGTACGCACGCGAGCTCGAGGCGATGACCGACCCCGAGATCGTGACATCGGCGATGGACGTCCTGCGCACGATCTACGGCTGAGCGGACTGCGGTCGTCCCGCCGGCCGCCGGACAACGGAGGCCCGGCCCAGCTTGCCCCTCGTCGGATCATCCGGCGACGATGCGCACAGTGCTCGATGACGACATGAAGCGGGTCGTGCGGGAGCAGCGGCTGGGGTACGTCGCGACGGTCTGCCCGGACGGCACGCCCAACCTGTCACCCAAGGGGACGACGACCGTCTGGGACGACCATCACCTCGTCTTCCTCGACGTGTTCTCGCCCGGGACGGTCGCCAACATCGAGGCAGGGAACGCCGTGGTCGAGGTCAACGTCGTGGACC
>JBKOZX010000136.1:0-5715 GCA_046726115.1 Actinomycetota bacterium
CCGGGATCGACAGCGTGATGATCAAGATGAGATCGGCCATCATCAGCCCGAGAAGCAGTGACAGCCGCCGGATCGGCGTCATGAGCAGGCGGTCGAAGTACCCGTTCTGGATGTCGGTGACGAGCGCGCTCGCGCGCGAGAGCCCGGTGACGGCGAAGATGATCGCGACCGGCAGCTGGAACGCCTTGAAGTCGATGCCGGTGCTCGCCTCCGCGAGCGGCTCGAGCGCCCCGATGTTGAGGACGTAGAAGAACACGGGCACCACGAGCGCGGGCACGACGAACTCGATCTCCCGAGGCACGGCGCGGATCGACCGGGTCGCGATCCCGATGCAATCGGCCAGGAAGCCCGCCGGTCGGGCGCGGATCTGCGCGTCGTCGACGGTCACGGTCGTCACTGGTCCTCCTCCGCTCGTTCTGCCTGGATGTGCCCACCGGTGAGCTCGAGGAACACGTCGTCGAGCGTCGGCTCGCGCAACGTGAGGTCACGCACCTTCACCCCGCACCCGTCGAGCGCGATCGCCACCGGGCTGAGCACCGCCGATCCGTCGACGGCCCGGATCGTGAGCTCGTCACCGTGGACGTCGACCCGATCGACGCCCTTGATGACCTCGACCGCGTGACATGCCCGTTCGGCGCCGCCGTCGACGCGCGCAATGATCACGTCCGAGCCGAGCGATCGCTTCAGGTCGGCGGGCGTGCCCTCGGTGATCAGCTGCCCGTGGTCGATGATGCCGACGCGGTGCGCGAGCGCGTCGGCCTCCTCGAGATACTGCGTCGTGAGGAAGATCGTGATCCCATCCGCGTTGAGGCGGCGAACCTCCTCCCAGACGCGGATTCGGCTGGCCGGGTCGAGGCCGGTGGTGGGCTCGTCGAGGAACAGGACCTGCGGGTTGTGGACGAGCGCGGCCGCCAGGTCGAGACGCCGCCGCATGCCTCCCGAGTACGTCTTGATGCGGTGCCCGAGCGCGGGGCCGATGTCCACCAGTCGCGCCAGGTCGCGCAGTCGCACGTCGATCTCGTGCTTGCTGAGCCCGAAGAGACGTCCTTGGAGGCGGAGCAGCTCGATGCCGGTCTGCGCGGGATCGAGCGACGCTTCCTGGAGCGCCACGCCGATGCGGAGCCGCACGTCGAGAGGCCGGGTGGCGACGTCGTACCCCGCGACCTCCGCCCGGCCCGCGGTCGGGAGCAGCAGCGTGCACAGCACGTGCACGAGCGTCGACTTGCCCGCGCCGTTCGGACCGAGGAAGCCGTAGATCTCACCTGTCGTGACCTCGAGGTCGACCCCGTCGACCGCCCGCGTCTCACCGAAGAAGCGCTGAAGGCCTTCGGTTCGCACCGCCGTGTCCGCCACGGCGGCCCAACCTACCCAAGCGGCGTGGCGGTCCCGGCGAGCTCCGCCGGTGCGTGCGGGACATCCGTCACACCCGGCTCGGGAGCCGGACGCTCGGTGACGCCGAGCGCGAACCAGATGGTGGCGGCCCATAACGCCGTGGCGCCGGCTACGTGGATGCCGACGAGCAGGGCCGGGATGCCGGTGAAGTACTGCGTGTACCCCACGCCGGCCTGCGCGACGAGCACGGCGAGGAGCGCGGTCAACCGGCGCATCACGACGTCCGGCGCACGCGTGTGCCGGACGAGCACGAGCGTCACCAATACCAGCGCGAGGAGCACCATGGCGCTCGTCCCGTGCACGCGTGCGACGTCGGGAACGTAGAGGTCGAGGCGCGTCGCGCGCTGGTTGGTACCCGGCACGTCGCCCGAGTGGGGACCCGAACCGGTCACGACGGTGCCGGTCACGACCACGACGGTGGCCGCGGCGACGAGCACGCGGCTCATCCACACGACCGACGGCGCAACGATCGGCACGGGCCGGCGCGCGAGCGCGGCGTCGGGCACGGCCGCTCGCTTGCAGAGGACGAGCGCGTTGGCGAGCAGGAGCATCGACACGAGGAAATGGCTCATCACCCACGGGGGCGACAGCAGCTCCTCCACGACGAGCTTCCCGAGCACGATCTGCACGATCACGCCCACGACGAGCCCCAGTGACAGCACCACGAGGTCCCGGCGGCGCGGCACACGGACGACGGAGCCCAGCACCGCGATCACCACCGCGATCGACACGAGGCCGGTGACGAGACGGTTCACGAACTCGACCATGGCGTGGAAGTCGTTCGCGGCGTACGGGGTGACCCGGCCCACCTCGCAGTTCGGCCACTCCGGGCATCCGAGCCCCGAGCCGGTGAGGCGCACCGCGGCGCCGGTCACGATGATCACGGCGAGGAGCGCCGCGGCGCCCACCGTGACGCGCTGGTATTGCGCCGGCTTCAGGCGGGGCAACCGCATTGCGCGCATCGTAGGCGGGGCGCGTCCCCCCGGCCCGATCGGCGGCGCCCGGTACGCTTCTTGGTTCCATGAGTGCCTCGCGGCGCGCCCGTCGCACGAGAGCGCGCACGCGGCGCCGAGTCGTCGTCTCGTTCGTAGTGGCGCTGCTCTTCGTCGGCGGCGCGGCGGCGGCCGGCGCGATCTTGCGGAGCCGCGACGGGGATCGCGGCACGCGGCGGACACAGCCGGCGATGACGACCACGAGCCCACCCGCGACGACCACGGCGACGACGCTCCCGCCAACGACCGCGCCCCGCGGGCCGCTGGGCAGCGGCGAGCCGGTGTCGTTCGCCTTCGGCGGCGACGTGCACTTCGAGGGCGGGCTGCGAACCAAGCTGGTCGCGGACCCGGAGGGGGTGCTCGCGCCGATCGCACCGATCCTGTCAGCCGCCGACGTCGCGGTCGTGAACCTCGAGACCGCGATCACCGACCGGGGCACGGCCGAGGACAAGGAGTACGTGTTCCGCGCGCCCGCAATCGCGCTGAATGCGCTCGGCGGCGCGGGCGTCGACACCGCGACCCTCGCCAACAATCACGGGATCGACTACGGGTCCCAGGGGCTCGAGGACACATTGAGCGCCGAGCAGTTCACGGGCTTCGATCTCATCGGCGTCGGTCACGATGCCGCCGAGGCGTTCGCGCCGCACCGCATGGACGTGAAGGGTCAGCGCATCGCGATCTTCGGCGCCACCCAGGTGATCGACGGCCAGTTCGTGCGCGCATGGACGGCGACCGACACGCAGGCGGGACTGGCCTCGGCGAAGAGCGCCGACCGTCTCGTCGCCGCCGTGCAGGCGGCTCGCCTCGATTCCGACACGGTCGTCGTCTACATGCACTGGGGCGTCGAGCAACAAGACTGCCCGACACAGACCCAGAAGTTGCTCGCACAGCAGCTCGTCGACGCCGGCGCCGACATGGTGGTCGGGAGCCATGCGCACGAGCAGCAGGGCGGCGGGCGGCTCGGCTCCGCGTTTGTCGACTACGGGCTGGGGAACTTCGTCTTCTACAACGAGGAGGGCACCGCGGGCGTGACGGGCGTCCTCCAGGTCACCGCCACCGGCCGTCAGATCGACTCGTACGCCTGGGTACCGGCCCAGATCCGGGGCGGCGTCCCGCGCCCGCTCGAGGGCCAGGCCGCCGAGCGAGGGAGCGCGGCGTGGAACGACCTGCGCGACTGCACCGGCCTCGCCGCCTGACGAACACGAGCGGAGCGATAGGTTTCGCGCGGGAGCGTGCGACCGCGACCGACAAAACCGAGCCGGAGCTTGCGAAGCGACAGGAGGAACGTGGCACCCGTCGAGTACGACGAGTTCGGCCTCTTCCACGAGAACGCGCAGGAGTACGACATCCCGTGGCGCGGCCCACCCACAGTCAGGCGCGAGTTCGTCGACGTCGGCGGAGGCCGGCGGGTTAGCGCGCTGGTCTGGGGTGAGGGAGATCCCGAGATCGTGCTCGTGCACGGTGGTGCGCAGAACGCGCACACCTGGGACACCGTTGCGCTCGCGCTCGACCGGCCGCTCGTCGCGATCGACCTGCCGGGACACGGGCACTCCGACTGGCGAGACGACCGCCAGTACTGGCCCGCGAACAACGCCGAGGACGTCGCCGCCGCGATGCGCACGCTGGCACCGTCGCCGCACCTCGTCGTCGGCATGTCGCTCGGCGGGTTGACGTCCGTCGCGCTCGGCGCGCGCCACCCCGAGCTCGTCCCCCGGCTCCTGCTCGTCGACGTCACGCCGGGTAGTGATCGCGAAAAGGCCGCGTCCATCGTGGCGTTCGTCGCCGGGCCCGAGCAGTTCGCGTCGTTCGACGAGATCCTCGAGCGGACGGTCGCATTCAACCCGACGCGCACCGAGTCGTCGTTACGCCGCGGGATCCTGCACAACGCCCGCGAGCAGGACGACGGCTCCTGGACATGGCGCTACGACCGGTGGCGGCTCACGGAGGATGAGGACGTACCCGACTTCCGCGCGTTGTGGGAGGACGTGTCGAGGCTCACGATGCCGCTGCTGCTCGTGCGCGGTGCCGACTCCGGCGTGGTCGGCGACGAAGACGTTGCCGAGCTGCGGCGACGCCAGCCCGATGCGCGCGTGGAGACGGTGTCGGGGTCCGGCCACAGCGTGCAAGGCGACCGGCCCGTCGAGCTAGCCCGCCTGATCGAAGGCTTCCTCGCCGGTTGAGGTCGACTCTTCGGCTGTCGGACCAGCGCACGGTCGGACCGGGTGGCCGTCGGCGACCCAGGCGTCGAAGCCGCCTACGACGTCTGTCGCGTCGCGCCAGCCGAGGCGTTGCAGGGACCGGGCGGCGAAGCTCGACGCGTACCCCTGCGCGCAGAACACGACTACCGAGCTGCGATCGGCGGCTTCCGGGATGCTGTGTTCCCCCGCCGGATCCAGCCGCCATTCGAGCGCGTCGGCCGCAGCACGCGGCGTGAGCCGCTGCAGGTGCTGCCGCGCGTCGGTGACGAGCTCGTCGGCGTTCGGCATGCTGGGGACCGTACCGGACCCGTGCCGAGGACCCGCCCGTGAACCCACGTCAGGAGGCGATCGAGCGTCTCGGTGGCGCGTACGAGGCCCGTGTGCTCGAGCCCTCCCCGCCGCCCGTCACCGAAGGGCAGTGGCTCGCCGACGATCCAGTGGCGCGCGGCACGTCACCGGACGGCAAGCCGATCGTGTCGCCGTTGACGACGGGCGACGTGACCTGGGACGAGCTGTGCCGTCACGATCCGGAGCTCGCCGCCTGGTGCGCCGACCGCTGGTTGGGCGGCTGGCGGCCACTCCCCGCGCTCCCGCCCCTCGACCAGCTCGCTCCCACGCGACACGCATGGCACGCGCTGGCCGAGCACGTGCTCGCGCGCGCTCGGTACGACGCCAACGGCAAGATCGGCCTGCGCTTCACGCGCGGCGGCGTGGGGACGCCGTGGTTCCGCTGCCCGACCGAGGACGCGCAGGTCCGGATCGAGCGCACGAGCGTCGTCGTGCACCGCGGCGGCGTGACCGACGCCGCGGCCATCACGAACATCGCCGCCGCCGCCGAGCTGGCCGGGATCCAAGCGGGCGCACCGGTGGACGTGTACACGCCCGCGACTCCGCTCGAGCCCGACACTGCGCTCGCGCTCGACGCCCGCAGCGCCGACTTCCTGGGCGCGTGGTTCGGGTTCTCGGCGTCGGTCCTGGAGCAGCTCCGAGCGGAGGCGGGTCCCGTCGACCATCCGTCACGGGTCCAGCTCTGGCCCGAGCACTTCGACCTGTCGGTCGACGTCGGCGACGAGGCCGCCGGCGGACGCGGCACGTTCGGCGCCTCCCCAGGCGACCACGACCATCCCGCTCCC
>JBKOZX010000137.1:0-5161 GCA_046726115.1 Actinomycetota bacterium
ATGAAATACCGCGGGTGGGCCGGCTCGGGCTCGAGCTTGCGGCGAACCCGGGCCAAGAACACCCGTAGGTAGTTCGTCTCGTCGTGGTACTGCGGCCCCCAGACCTCTTGCAGGAGTTGGGTCTGCGCCACGAGGCGGCCCTGGTTGCGAACCAGCACCTCGACCAGGCTCCACTCGGTCGGGGTCATACGAACCTCGTGGCCGTCGCGCTGCACCTTCTTCGCCGCCAGGTCGATCGTGAAGTCGGGGGTCTCGACGACGGCCGCCTCTTCGGCGGGGGCGGTCCGCCGAAGCGCAGCTCGAAGACGGGCGAGGAGCTCGTCCATCCCGAACGGTTTGGTCACGTAGTCGTCGGCGCCGGCGTCGAGTGCGGCGACCTTGTCGGGCTCGGCGTCGCGCACCGAAAGGACGACGATCGGGACCGTCGACCAGCCGCGCAGACCCCGGATCACTTCGACGCCGTCGATGCCCGGCAAGCCGAGGTCGAGCACGACGACGTCCGGGTGATTGTGCGCCGCAAGCTCGAGCGCGTGCTCGCCGTCGGGCGCGTGGTCGACGTCGTAGCCCCGGGCGCGAAGGTTGATCGCCATCGCGCGCAGGATCTGTGGCTCGTCGTCGACGACGAGCACGCGGCTCATGACGAGGCTTCCAGACTCACGATCACGGTGAGGCCGCCGCCGGGCGTGTCCTCGACCGTGATCTCACCTCCCATCGCCTCGACGAACCCGCGGGCGACCGCGAGGCCCAGACCGGTACCGCTGCTGTTCGACTGGTCGCCGAGCCGTTGGAACGGCAGGAACACGCGGGCGCGTTGGTCGGCAGGGATGCCCGGGCCGCGATCGACTACTCGAAGGTCGACTCGCGATGCGACCGCGCCGGCCTCGACGCGAACGGGGTGTTCCGGTGGGGACCAGGCCAGCGCGTTGTCGACGATGTTCGCGATCGCTCGCTCGAGCAGCGCGGCGTCAGCGTGGACGCGTGGAAGTGTCTCGGTTACCCGCACCTCGACTGCGTGCCCGCGTTCGCCGAGTCCTTTGATCGCCGCGGGGACGACCTCTTCGAGGCCGACGTCGCGCATCACGAGCTGGAGCGCACCGCTCTGCAGCCGGCTCATGTCGAGGAGGTTGCCGACGAGCGCGTTGAGGCGGTCAGACTCCTCGTCGATCGTGGCGAGGAGCTCACGAGTCGCTTCTGGTGTCCACGCGATGTCCTGCTGGAGCAGGCTCGTGACCGCGGCCTTGATCGACGACAGGGGTGTCCGCAGATCGTGCGAGACGGCGGCGAGCAGCGCGGCCCGGAGGTCGTTCGCTTCCGCCAGCCCCGCCGCCACCGCGGCTTCAGCCCGCAGTTGCCGGCGCTCGAGCGCGAGCGCGAGCTGACTCGTGAAGGCCTGGAGAAGGGCAAGGTCCTCGGTCGCGAGTCCCGGCCCCACCACGACGAGTTGCATCTCGGCGTCGATGGGAATGCTGAGGTCACCCTCGTCGGGGCTCTGCGGAACCGGCGCGCCGGTCGACGTCTCGACGATCCATCCCGCGCCACTTCGCTGCAGAACGGCGATCGCGCCGAGCCCGAATGCTGTGCGCAGCGTGCTGATGAGGAGCGGGAGCGGGTCCTCCTCCGCCATGAGCTGACCGCCGAGACGCGCCAGCGTCTCGGCTTCGGCACGCGAGCGTGTCGCCTCGGCCGATCGCCTCGCGGCGGCGTTGACGAGCGCGCTGACGAGCCCGGCGACGAGCAGAAACACCACCAGCGCGATGAGGTCCTTCCCCTCGTGGATGGTCCACTCGTGGAGAGGAGGGATGAAGTACCAGTTGGCCAGGAGGAACGCGGCGACGCTCGCCCCCAGCGCCGGCCACATACCGCCGGTCGCAGCGATGCCGACCACGGCGAGCAGGTACAGGAGCAGCACGCCGGGCAGCCCGACATTGTCCCGCAGACCGGCCATGACGACGGTGAGCAGCGGCAGCAACACCAGTCCCACGACCGCCCCCGTGACCTGACGGCGGACCGGGAGCACGCGGCGGCCCCGAGGACGGTGAAACGGGGCTTCAGGCTCCGGTTCTGCGCTCGAGATCACATGGACGTCGATGGGGCCGGACGCGCGGATCACTCTGTTGATCACGGAACCCCGCGTGAGCTCGACCCAGCGCGAGCGTCGGCTGGCTCCGAGGATCAGTTGCGTCGCGTTCTCGGCGCGCGCGAACTCGATCAGGGCCTTACCGGCGTCGTCACCGACGATCTCGTGGTACGTGCCGCCCAACTCGTTCAGCAGCGCCCGATGCTCACCTAGGAGCTGCTTCGGCGGACCCGCGAGCCCGTCGGTGGACCGCACGTGCACGCCGAATAGCTCGGCGTGAGCGCGCATCGCCATTCGCGCCGCCCGCCGAATGAGTGCTTCCCCGCCGGGCGCGCCGGTGATCGCCACGACGACACGCTCACGGGTCTCCCACGGGCCCCGGATCCCGTGCTCGTCCATGTAGTCCTGCAGGGATTCGTCGACCTTGTCCGCAACCCAGAGCAGGGCCAGCTCCCGGAGCGCAGCGAGGTTGCCGGGGCGGAAGTAGTTCGCGAGCGAGGCGTCGATCCGCTCCGGCGGGTAGATGTTGCCGTGGGCCATGCGCCGGCGGAGCGCCTCGGGGGTCATGTCGACCAGCTCGACCTGCTCGGCCGCCCGGACGGCGGCGTCGGGGATGGTCTCGTGCTGCTTGACGCCGGTGATCCGCTCGACGACGTCGTTGACCGACTCGAGGTGCTGCATGTTCAAGGTCGTCACCACGTCGATGCCCGCATTGAGCAGCTCGTCGACGTCCTGCCACCGCTTCTCGTTCCGTGAGCCGGGCACGTTGGTGTGCGCGATCTCGTCGACCATGGCCAGCTGCGGCTTGCGGGCGAGGATCGCGTCGACGTCCATCTCCTCGAAGTCCTTGCCGCGGTACGAGATCTTCTTCCGGGGCGCGACTTCGAGGTCTCGGATCTGAGCCTCGGTGTTGGCGCGTCCGTGGGTCTCGACATAGCCCACGACCACGTCTTTGCCGCGCTGTTTGCCGCGCCAACCTTCGTTGAGCATCGCGAAGGTCTTGCCGACGCCCGGCGCGGCCCCCAGGTATACGCGAAGTCTTCCGCGCGCCATCACATCAGCCTATGGGCGGGCTCATGCGAGCCGATCCAGGGCGAGGTTGAGCTCCAGCACGTTCACGGTCTTCTCGCCGAGCACACCGAGCGTTCGACCCGAGGTGTGCTCGTCGACGAGCTTGCGCACCCGCGAGACCGGGACGTCGCGTTCCCGAGCGACCCGACTGGCCTGGAGTCGCGCGTTGGCGACCGAGATATCGGGGTCGAGGCCCGAGGCGGATGCCGTCACCGCATCGACCGGGATCTTCGTATCGTCGGACAACCCGTTCAGCTTCCGGTATTCGACCACCCGCTTCGCAACCTCCTTCAGGAGGACGGGGTTCGTGGGGCCCAAGTTCGAGCCGCTGCTGAGCGTCGGGTCGTAGCCGGCTTCGGTCTTCCCGTTGGCGCCTAGCGCCGCCGAGGGACGCGACTGGAAGTACTTCTTGATCGGCTCGCCCTTCTTGTCGACGAAGGCTTGTCCGATCAGGCTCGACCCGATGTCCTTGCCGTCGCGTTGCACGAGGGAGCCCTCGGACTTGTCCTTGAAAGCGAGCTGCGCGACGCCGGTGACGATGAGCGAGTAGCCGACGCCGAGAACAAGTGTGAACACGATCATCGACAGGACTGCGGGCACGAGTTGTCGGCGCATCTATCTCACTCCCAGTGCCGTGATGAGCATGTCGATGAGCTTGATGCCGATGAACGGCGCGACGACCCCGCCGGCGCCGTAGATGAGGAGGTTGCGGCGCAGCAGATGCGATGCGGAGGTCGGGATGAACTTCACGCCGCGCAACGCCAGCGGGATCAGCATCACGATGATGAGCGCGTTGAAGATCACCGCGGCGAGGATCGCCGAGCGTGGCGTTTGCAAGTCCATGATGTTGAGGCGGTCGAGCACGTTCACGCTGGCGAAGCCGGCGAACATCGCCGGGATGATTGCGAAGTACTTGGCGACGTCGTTGGCGATTGAGAAGGTCGTGAGCGAGCCGCGGGTGATCAGCAGCTGCTTGCCGATCTCGACGATGTCGATGAGCTTCGTCGGGTCGGACTCGAGGTCGACCATGTTCCCGGCCTCTTTGGCAGCCTGAGTCCCCGTGTTCATGGCCACCGCGACATCAGCCTGCGCAAGCGCCGGGGCGTCGTTCGTCCCGTCGCCCGTCATCGCGACCAGGCGCCCGCCGCGCTGCTCGCTCTTGATCAGCTCCATCTTGTCCTCAGGCGTCGCTTCGGCGAGGAAGTCGTCGACGCCGGCTTCCTTGGCGATGAATGCCGCGGTGCGCGGGTTGTCGCCCGTGATCATCACGGTTCGGATGCCCATGCGCCGGAGATCGGCGAAGCGCTGCGCGATGCCGGGCTTGACGATGTCCTTGAGGTAGACGACGCCCAGCGCGCGCGGAGGGTGGGGGGAACCCTCCGCCGCGCCGGCATCAGCCTCGGCGACTACCAGCGGCGTTCCGCCCCGAGCCGCGATCGAGTCGACGGTGTCGCCGAGCTCGGGCGGGACCGTCCCGCCCTGCTCCTCCACCCAGCGGCGCACCGCGTCGGCGGCGCCCTTGCGCACCGATCGCCCGTCCATGTCGACGCCGCTCATGCGCGTCTGCGCGGTGAACGGGACGAGGGCAGCGCCGATCAACTCGCGCTCGCGCAACCCATAGCGCTCCTTGGCGAACACGACGATCGAGCGGCCTTCGGGTGTCTCGTCGGCGAGGCTCGAGAGTTGGGCGGCGTCGGCGAACTCTTGCTCGCTCACGCCGTTCGCAGGGATGAAGGCATCAGCCTCGCGGTTGCCGAACGTGATCGTGCCCGTCTTGTCGAGCAGCAGCGTGGCGCAGTCGCCGGCAGCCTCGACGGCGCGACCGCTCATGGCGAGCACGTTGCGGCGCACCAGGCGGTCCCCGCGATGCCGATCGCAGAGAGCAACGCGCCGATCGTGGTGGGGATGAGGCACACGAGAAGCGCCACGAGGATGTCGACGGGCTGGTCGGCGTCGGCGAACATCGCGAACGGATGGAGGGTCACGGTCGCGAGCAGGAAGATGATCGTGAGC
>JBKOZX010000138.1:0-3858 GCA_046726115.1 Actinomycetota bacterium
GCTGCGCTCGGCGGCGGCGATGTACATCGCCAGCAGGATGGCGGCGGGTGAGTTGATCGTCATCGAGGTTGTGACCCGCGAGAGGTCGATCTCGCGATAGAGGTCCTCCACGTCGGCGAGGGTGTCGACGGCGACACCGCACTTCCCGACCTCGCCCATCGCGAGCGGGTCGTCCGAGTCTCGGCCCATCAGCGTCGGCAGGTCGAACGCCGTCGAGAGCCCGTCGCCGCCCGCTGCGAGCAGCTCACGGAACCGGCGGTTCGTATCGGGCGCGGTGCCGAAGCCGGCGAACATGCGCAACGTCCAGAGCTTCGACCGGTACATCGACGCGTACGGACCGCGCGTGTACGGCCATTCACACGGGAACTCGCCATCGTCGGGCCCGTACACCGGCGCCACGGGAACTCCCGACATTGTCGTGAAGTCGGCGTCGCGCAGCTCCGCCGCGTCGAACGCCTGCTGCCAGCGGTTGCGTGGCGTCGTCACCGCGTCCACGGTAGCGGCAACCGCCCGCGGTGGCGCGATGGCGCCGGACACAGGGAGAACGCGTTTTCGCGCTCGCGATCGGCGCCGGGTACAGTCCGCGCGACCCCCGGTGCCCGCCCGAGGAGACCAATCGTCATGGAGCAGCGCCAGGCCCCCGACCGCAACCTCGCAATGGAGCTGGCGCGGGTCACGGAAGCCGCCGCCCTCGCCGCCGGCCGGTGGATGGGCCGCGGCGACAAGGAGGCCGCCGACCAGGCCGCGGTGGACGCCATGCGGCTCGTCGTCAACGGCGTCTCGATGGACGGCGTGGTGGTCATCGGCGAGGGCGAGAAGGACGAGGCGCCGATGCTCTTCAACGGCGAGCAGATCGGCGCCGGCGGCCCGCAGTGCGACATCGCCGTGGACCCGATCGACGGCACCACGCTCACCGCCCTCGGTCGCCCGAACGCCATCGCCGTGATCGCCCTGTCGGAGCGGGGCACGATGTTCGATCCCGGCCCGTGCGTGTACATGGAGAAGATCGCGGTCGGGCCCGAGGCCGCCGACGTGATCGACCTCGACGCGCCTGTGACCGCCAACCTCCAGGCGGTCGCGAAGGCGTTGGGGGAAGACGTCGACGACGTGACCGCCGTGATCCTCGACCGCGACCGCCACACCGACATCATCAAGGAGTGCCGGGAGGCCGGAGCCCGGATCCGGCTCATCCCCGACGGTGACGTCGCCGGCGCGATCTCGACCGCGTGGAGCGAGAGCGGCGCCAACGTGCTGTTCGGCATCGGCGGCACCCCTGAAGGCGTGATCGCCGCCTGCGCGCTGAAGTGTGTGGGCGGCGCGATCCACGGCCGGCTCTGGCCCCGCGACGACAACGAGCGCCGGGCCGCGAACGACGCCGGGTACGACCTGACCCGCGTGCTCACGACGGACGACCTCGTCTCGGGCGACGACGTGTTCTTCTCGGCCACGGGTATCACCGACGGCGAGCTCCTCCGCGGCGTGCGCTACTGGGGCGAGGGCGCCCGCACCCAGTCGCTGGTGATGCGATCGAAGTCGGGGACGATCCGCACGATCGACTCCCGGCACCGCTGGCACAAGCTGATGCGGTACTCGTCCCTCAAGTTCGACTAGCGGCGCAGCCGGGACCAGGCGCTCCGCGGGGTCACGCCATAGTTGTAGATCGACCAGCCGGCCGCGCCGTTCTGCTTCGCAGCCCGCACGAACCCGTCGTAGTCCTCGCCGGTGGCGGCGTCACCGATGCCGCCGATCGCGTGCACCGGCGCGTTCCCGTTGCCGAGGTTGTTGCGGAGCCGGCGGATGTTCTCGTCCGTGTAGCGGAATCCGTCCCGGTACCCCGAGTCGGGACTGCGGTTCGTCCAGTACGACATCGGGAGCCAGACGTCGTAGAGGCCCGCGATCGACCGCCACGGGAAGTTGGGCCAGAAGTTGGCGTTCACGACCTCGAGCAGCACCGGCTCCAGCACGATGGCGCCGACGGCGTGGTTGCCGGCCAGGTCGCGCACGCGTTGGGAGAGGTCGACAAGCGCCGCGCTGCGCTGGTCCGGATCAGCAACGTCGCCCCTAAACTCGATGTCGAGCGCGAGGCCGTCGAAGCGTTCGCCGCCCGAGCGGAAGTCGAGCAGGCCGCGGATATGGCGCAGATCGGCATCGAGGTCGCCGAAGTGCGGGAGATACCAGGCGACCACTCGTAGCCCGGCGTCGTGGGCGCGCTGGAGGAACTGGCCCAAGAGCTTCGGGGGGACCGTAGCGCCCGGGATGCGGGGGTCGTCCTGCGCTGACTGCATGTACTGCGTCTTGACGCCGCGATCCTTCATCTTGTCGACGTCGGACGGCGTCACCGGCGGCTTGCGGTGCGGCTTCTGGAGCGCGGGCACGTACTCGTACACGTCGACCCACGTTCCGAGCCCGCGGTAGGCCGCGAGATCGCTTCGGTCCGCGACCGTCGGCTCGGCGTCCGCCCTGCCGACCCACACTGAGGCAGCAAACGCCACGACAACGACAACCGGGAGGAGTCGGCGCACGGCGTCACGCTAGGCGGTGCACACGCCTTCGAGGCTGCGCGCGCCTACGCGCTTTCGATGGCTCCGGCAACCTCGAGGCGGGTCGTCGCGCGCGCGAGCGCGGCCTGAGCTTCCTCGTCGTCGGGGTCAGCGCTCAGCCGCTCCTCCGCCCGCTCGCGGGCGCGCTGCGCGCGCTGGACGTCGATCTGGTCGGCCAGCTCGGCGACGTCAGAGAGGACGATCACGCGGTCGTTCGCGACCTCGACGAACCCTCCGTGCACGGCGACCACCTGCTCGCCGTGGTCGGGCAGCAGGCTCCGCACGACGCCGATCCCGAGCGCGCCGAGGAACGGCACATGGCCGGGCAGGAAGGCGATCTCCCCTTCCGACGTCCGGCACACGAGCATGTCGGCCTCGCCGCTGTAGAGGACCCGCTCGGGCGAGACGACCTCGACCGTCATGGGCACGGGCGTTCAGCTCTCCTGCAGCGTCTTGGCCTTGGCAAGCACGCTCTCGACGCCGCCGACGTTGAAGAACGCCTGCTCGGGGACCTCGTCGAGCTCGCCGTTGACGAGCGCCTCGAAGCTCTGCACGGTCTCCTCGATCGGCACGTAGATGCCCTTCACGCCGGTGAACTTCTCGCCGACGAAGAACGGCTGCGACAGGAACCGCTGGATCTTGCGGGCGCGTGCCACCGTCACCTTGTCCTCCTCGGAGAGCTCGTCGATCCCGAGGATGGCGATGATGTCCTGCAGCTCGTTGAACCGCTGCAGCACCTCCTGCACACGCAGGGCGCAGTTGTAGTGGCGCTCGCCGATGATCTCGGGCGCGAGGATCGTCGACGACGACGACAGCGGGTCGACCGCCGGGTAGATGCCGAGCGCGGCGATCTGACGGCTGAGCTCGGTCGTCGCGTCGAGGTGGGCGAACGTCGTGAACGGCGCCGGGTCGGTGTAGTCGTCGGCCGGCACGTACACCGCCTGCAGCGACGTGATCGAGTGGCCCTTGGTCGACGTGATCCGCTCCTGGAGCTCGCCCATCTCGTCGGCCAGCGTCGGCTGGTAGCCCACCGCCGACGGCATCCGACCGAGGAGCGTCGACACCTCCGAGCCTGCCTGCACGAACCGGAAGATGTTGTCGACGAACAGCAGCACGTCCTGCTTCTCGACGTCGCGGAAGTACTCGGCGATGGTCAGCGCGGTCAGCGCGACCCGCTGGCGGGCGCCGGGCGGCTCGTTCATCTGGCCGTAGATGAGCGCGGTCTTGGTGAGCACCGAGTTGCCGTCCTCGAGCTTCGACTCGTCCATCTCGTGCCAGAGGTCGTTGCCCTCGCGGGTGCGCTCGCCCACGCCGGCGA
>JBKOZX010000139.1:0-4599 GCA_046726115.1 Actinomycetota bacterium
CGGCCCCGAGTGGTAGAGGGGCCCGGTCGTGATGTGCACTTCCGCGCCCGGGACGAGCGCGAGCTCCGCGAGCAGCGCGCCGACGATCACGGGATCGCTGCTCGTACGGACGGCACCCTTCGGCTTGCCGGTGGTCCCCGACGTGTAGAGCATCTGCGCGCCGACGCCGTCCGACTCCGACTCGTCGGCGGTGGGCTCGTCCTCGGGCTCCGCCGCCAGGACGTCGTCCCACGCCTCGAACCCGTCCGGCACATCGCCGCCGTACGTGATGACCGCCCGGACCTTCGGGATGCGATCCCGGATCTCGGCCACGAGCGGCGCCTGCTCGGCGTCGACCACGACCAGCGTCGCGTCCGAGTTGTCGATCACGTACTGCATCTCGTCGGCGTTGAAGCGGTACGCAAGGGGAACCGCGATCTGCCTGGCCTTGCGCGCGGCGTGGATGGTCGTCATGACCTCGAGCGAGTTCGGCCCGCACCAGACGAGCCGCTCCCCTGGCTTCATCCCGTGGGACCGCAGCGCGTGCGCGAGGCGATTTACGGTCGCGTTCAGCTCCGCGAACGACACGGCGGCGGGTCGCGCGCCTCCGGCTGCGTCGACGATCACGGCGGTGCGGTCTCCGGAAGCGTCCGCGTGCAGGCGCAGCAAGTCCGGCATCCGGCTCATCGGCAATCCCCCCGAAGGTCGTCGGTAGCCTACCGAAGTGCCTCGGCAGGTCCCGTTGCGGGGCGTCATCGAAGGCTTCTACGGCCCGCCGTGGTCGCACGCGGCCCGACTGACAGTGCTCGAGTTCCTCGCCGAGCGCGGCATGAACGCGTATGTCTACGCGCCGAAGAGCGATCCCAAGCACCGCGAGCAGTGGCGCGCCGCGTACGACGCCGACGAGATCCTCCGCTTCCGTCAGCTCGCCGAACGCGCGGCGGGGGTCGGCACTCGGTTCGGATTCGCGCTCTCTCCGGGCCTCGACATCGACTACGGATCCAGTCGCGATCGCGCCGAGGTGGTCGAGAAGCTGTCCCCCATGCTCGATGCCGGCGTCGACTGGATCGTGCTCGCGCTCGACGACATCCCGAACCGACCAGGCCTCGCCGTCGCCCAGGCCGACCTCACGACCTGGCTGCTCGACGCGCTGCGCGCCCGGCGGTCCGATGCGCACCTGACGCTGGTGCCCACGGAATACGTGGGTACCCGACCGACCTCGTACCTCCACGGCCTCGCTACGGGCCTGCCGCCTGACGTCGACGTGATGTGGACCGGTCCGACGGTCTGCTCACCAGTGATCCGCGCCTCCGACGCGCGCGCGTGGGCGGCGGCGCTCGTCGGGTCCAAACCGCTCTTGTGGGACAACTATCCGGTCAACGACGGCACGATGGCGCCGTCGCTGCACCTCGGTCCGTACCGCGGCCGGGAGCCGGAGCTCACCGACGAGCTGGACGGCGTGCTGTGCAACCCCATGCTGCAGCCGCACGCGTCACAGGTCGCGCTGGCGACGGCGGCCGACTTCCTGAGTGAGCCGCGGCGCTACGACCCCGAGGCGTCGTGGTCACGCGCGATCGCCGCCGTCGGCAAGTCGCGTGCGTCGGCGCTCCAGGCGCTGGCGGCGGCGTGCGCCGACGGACCGTTACTACCGCCGGAGCATCTCGAGGCGCACGCACTGGTGACGGCGTTGGAAGATGCGGCCGCCGGCCCGGACTGGCCCGATGCCGTGGGCGCGGTCCGCGACCACCTCACTGCGGTACAGGACGCCGGGCGCGCGTGGGCCGACGCCCCCGAGGATCCGCTCGTGTCCGAGCTCGAGCCGTGGCTCGACGCAGGGGCGACCGAGGCTGAGGCCGGACTCGCCGCACTCAGGCTGATCCAGCAGACCTACCCGGTCGCGCACATTGCTCGGGACGGCAACGGGAGAGCCTGCAGCCCGGATGCCGAGCTGGCCATGATCCATGCGTTCGCGGCCGTCTTCTCATGGAGCGCAGCGCGCCGGGTGCAGCACGTTGCGTTCGGCCCGCGCTTCGCCGTCTACCCGGCTGTCGTGCAGCTCGCCGACGGCCGACCCGGTCTCGATGTGGACCTCGCAATCGTGGAAGGACAATCCGCAATCGATCGGCTGTGCCGCTTCGCGCTCGCGCGCTACCAAGCCTGGGCGGAACGGCCACAGGACCCGCTCCGGGTCAAAGCCGACAACGCTCCCGCAGCCGTCGCGCCCGACGGCACATTCTACGCACCTGGTGTCCGAGTCGTGATCGTCGAGGCGGGGCCGGACGCAACGGCGCTACCCGGTATGGACGCCGCGCTGCCGTTCCCCGACGCGCGGCTCGGCTGAGACGCGTCGCGTGCTGTCGGTCGTCATGCCCGCGCACAACGAAGCCGGCTACCTCGAGACCGCCGTGCGCGAGGTCCACGAAGGGCTGCGGGCACGCGGCCACAACATCGAGATCCTCGTGGTGGAGAACGGGTCGAGCGACAGAACGCTGGCGATCGCCCGACGTCTGGCCGACGAACTTGCGACCGTCCGCGTATCGTCACGCGCGGTCGCCGACTACGGAGCCGCGCTGCGCGAAGGGGTGCTCGCGTCACAGGGCGAGTTCGTGGTCACGTTCGACGTCGACTACTACGACCTCGGGTTCGTCGACCGGGCGCTGGCGCTGCTGCAGGGCGGGGACGACGCGCCTGTCATCGTGGTCGGGTCGAAGCGCGCACCGGGAGCGCGAGACGAACGGGTGTGGCCGCGGCGCCTCGTGACTACGGTGTTCAGCGAGCTCTTGCGAAGTGTCTTCTCCCTGTCGGTGTCCGACACGCACGGCATGAAGGCGATGCGACGAGTTGCCGTCGATCCGCTCCTCCGCATCTGTCGCTTCCGCACCGACCTCTTCGACACGGAGCTCGTGATCCGGACCGAGCGCGCCGGGCTCCCGATCGCGGAGCTGCCCGTCACCGCGCAAGAGCGGCGGCCGTCACGCACGCAGATCTGGCGACGAGTGCCCCGAACGCTCGTCGGGATGATCGAGCTGCGCCTCACGCTCTGGCGCGAAGGCCGGGCCACCGACGGGAGGTCCTCGTGACCCGCGTGCTCGCGGCCGCCGGCGTCTGTGCGCCGGGTCCGCCAACGCCGGGATGGGTCGCCATCGACGGGGAGGTGATCGTCGAGACCGGCTATGGACGGGTGCCCGCGGGTGCGGTCGACCTCGGTTCTGTGCTGCTCACGCCGGGCTTCGTCGACCTCCAGGTGAACGGGGTCGACGACGTCGACTTCGTGTCTGCGGACCGGGACGGCTGGCGTCGCGCCGGACGCGCGCAGCTCGAGCAGGGCGTCACCGCATACTTCCCGACCCTCGTGAGCGCGCCGTTGGCCGACTACGCCCCCGCGCTCGGGCGCGTTCGGGACGCGCGCGCCGATGCACACGCCTCGGCGCTCCCTCCGATCGTCGGAGTCCACCTCGAAGGCCCGTTCCTCGGCGGCGCTCCGGGCGCGCATCCCGTCGCGCTGCTCCGCACCGCGGACTGCGAGTGGATGCGCGGCATCGTCGACGCCTTCTCGGATCTCGTCGCGATCGTGACGCTGGCGCCCGAAGCCGATCCCGGGCTGGCTGCGACCCGTATGTTGCACGAACGCGGCGTCACCGTCGCGCTCGGGCATTCGACTGCGAGCTACGAGGAGGCGCGCGCTGCCGCCGACGCCGGCGCCCGGCTCGTCACGCACCTGTTCAACGGCATGGGACCGCTCCATCACCGCGACCCGGGGCTGGCCGGGGCGGCGCTCGACGACGACCGGCTGACGCCCACGCTCATCACGGATCTCGTGCACGTGCACCCCGCCGCGCTCCGGCTCGCGATCGGCCGCAAGCCGAACGTCGCCCTCGTCACGGACCGAGTCGCAACCGGTGGCGCAGCCATCGCTGACGACGGCGTGCCGCGGCTCGCCGACGGAACGCTCCTGGGGTCGACGCTCGCCATGGACGCGGCGGTGCGCAACGTCGTCGCATTGGGCACTCCGGTCGAGCGCGCGGTGGAGATGGCGGCGACCGTGCCCGCGCGCGCTCTCGGCCTGGCCGATCGGGGCCGCATCGTCGCGGACGCGCGGGCGGATCTTGTCGCCCTCGACCCCGACTCGCTCGCCGTTCGATCTGTCTGGCTCGGTGGTGAGCAGGCCGTTGGCGTCGACGTCACGTCGAGCTAGCCGACTACCGGTCGAACTCCACCTCGGCCCGGACGAGATCACCCGGCAGGCGGCGGAACGGGTACGGCAGCAGCCGGTGGTGCTCCCGGTCGTAGAACTTGTGCGGGTGGGATTCGGGGAGCCGGCACAAGACGTGCACGGAGACGCCGTCGACCGAGCCTGGGTTTCGCACTCGGTGGTGCATCTCGTCCGGTGGGAGGAGCCGCGACGTCGTCCCCGGCTCGTGGACGACGCGTTCGACCTCTTCGAGCACGCAGCCCTCGTCGCCGTCGCCGCCGTCGACGCGGCGGTAACGAGTCTCCTCGTCGAGCCCGGCGACGTACCCGATGATCCCCCAGCATCCGTGCTCGTGGGTTCCGCTGCTCGTGCCGGGCGGGAACACGACGGTGAGGATGTGGAACCGCTCGGCGGCGTCTCCATAGAGC
>JBKOZX010000140.1:0-6308 GCA_046726115.1 Actinomycetota bacterium
GGTCAGCGCCCGGGGCTCGAGCCCGAGCAGGCGGGGCCCGAACTGGTCGACCAGGTCGTCACGCACGCCCCAGAGCGCGTAGACGAGCTTCTCCACCGTGGCCCCCTCCTCGCCTTCCTCCGCGCCGCGCCCGAATCTGACAGGGTGTCACATGGCTCGGCTCGGGCGCATGCCCGGGTCATAGGCGAGGAGCGACGCGTGCTCAAGCTCATCTGCTTCGTGAAGCGGAACCCCGCTCTCTCGATCGACGAGTTCCACGCCCGATGGCGGGACGACCACGCGCAGAAGATCCTCGACAGCCCGGCGGCGGTCGACAACGTCGTCCGGTACGAGCAGAACCACCGCGCGCCCGAGGACTACGCGCGCGGGGACGACTTCGACGGTGTGGCGATCCAGTGGTACCCGTCGATGCGCAACTTCGCCGCCATGATCGGCGACGAGCAGTACCAGGCGACCGTCGGCGTCGACGAGCAGGAGATGCTCGACCTCGACGGCATGCAGTTCATCTTCACCGAGCCCGAGGAGGTCGTGATCGCCGGGCCGGAGCAGCGCGGCGGCTCGACCAAGCTCGTGTGCATGGTCAAGCGTCGACCGGGAATGACGATCGACGACTTCCACCGGCACTGGCGCGAGGTACACAGCCCGCTGAACTGCAACACGCCGTCGATCGCCCAGTACTTCGTCCGCTACGAGCGGAACCACCGTGCCCGGCGCGACTACGAGCGCGACGGCCCGGATCTCGACGGCGCTGCCGTCGAGTGGTACCCGTCGACCAAGGCCTTCTACGACATGATCCGCGAGCCTGCGTACCGGGACGTGATCTTCCCCGACGAGGAGCGCTTCCTCGACCGCGACGGCCTCGTCTGGCTCCTGACCGAGAACGAGGAGACGATCATCGGGTGACGCCCCGCGGCGACGGCGCCAGATAAGCCGCTTGCGGGTAGCGTCCCGCGCCGATGGAGGTCGAGGAATACGCGCGGATCGCGGCGGCCGAAGACGACCACTGGTGGTATCGCAACACACGCGCGCTCATGGCCGAGATGCTCGGGCCGTGGCTCGGATCCGGCTTGCGCATCCTCGACGCCGGATGCGGTCCCGGCGGGAACGGTGCGTGGCTCGCGACCCACGGCCGCGTGATCGGGATCGACCTCGCGCGCGAAGCGCTCGAGTTCGTGCGGGAGCGCCGCCCCACAATGGCTCCGGTGCTGGCGAGCGCCGAGCGCATGCCGTTCGCCGACGACGCCTTCGACGTGGCGGTGGCGGTCACGGTGCTCTACACGGTGCATGACGACGTCGCCGCCCTCGGCGAGTTGGCGCGCGTGGTCCGACCTGGGGGCGCGGTGCTGCTGTTCGAGCCGGCCTTCCCGCTCCTCCGTCGTGCGCACGACGCGACGGTGCACGGCTTGCGTCGATACCGCCGCGACGAGCTCGCAGAGCTGGCCGCGGGTACCGGCTTCCGGGTGCGCCGAGCCACGTACGCGTATTCGTTCCTCACTCCCCCGGCGGCGGCGCTGGCCCTGCTCGAGCGGCGGAAGGCCGGTCAGGGAAAGGACACCGGATCGGACGTCGAGCGCCGGGCCCTCGATCGTGTGTTCGCTCCGCTCGCCGCGGCGGAGCGGCGGTGGCTCACCCACCACACGCTCCCCTTCGGGACGTCGGTGGTCGTCGTCGCGACCCGCGCCTAGCTGCTCGCGGCGCGCTGCTTTCCGCGGCGGAGGACCACGAGCTGCACCCACAGCTTGGCCAGGTCCCACAGCGTGCGCGCCACGCTCGACAGCTTGAAGAACTGCGACCGTCCGTGCGTACGCGGGTAGTGATGGACGCCGACCTCGACGAAGTTGGCGCCCGCATCTTGCAGGGTCCGCACGAGCTCGACGCAGATCACGCCGGTGGTCTTCTCGAGCCGCACTCGGTCGAGCATCGAGCGTCGCATGAGGCGGAAGTCGCAGTCGGTATCGCGAACGTGGAGCCCGAAGGCGAAGGCCACGAACCGGTGGTACACGCGGCCGATCGCGCGGCGTGCGACGTTGTCGGCGCGGTTGAGCTTGTAGCCCTGGACGACGTCGACGCCGTCGGTCGCCTTCGCCACGAGCAGCTCGAGCTCGGCGGGGTCGAACTGGCCGTCACCGTCGGTGTAGAAGACCCACTGCTTGGTCGCCGATCCGAAGCCGGACAGCAGCGCACCGCCGTACCCGCGATTGTGCTCGTGGGTCACGACCCGCAGGCGCGGCTCGGTCTCGGTGAGGTGCTTGAGCACGCGCTCGGACCCGTCACTCGAGCCGTCGTTGACGACGATGATCTCGGCGTCGGCCCCGACGTGGTCGAGCGAGGCCCCCGCCGTCTCGACCATCCTGCCGATGGTCGCTTCGTCGTTGTAGCAGGGGAAGAAGGCCGAGGCGGACTCGACCGCCCCGTTCACCGGAGTGCGCGACACACGACCTCGATCTCGTCGTCGGTCATCTCGGGGAAGCAGGGTAGCGACACGCACTCCGCCGCCCACGATTCGGCCTCCGGGCAGGCGTCGCGCACGAACTGCCGGTATGCGGGCTGTTGGGTCAGGGCCCGCGGATAGTGCACCGCGGTCCCGAACGGCATGCGGCTCCGGAACTCGTCGCGGTCCGCGACCCGCGCCACGCACAGGTGGTACACGTGACGTTCGTGCGGCGTCTGCCAGCGGAGGGTGGGCGCCGCGTCGCGATAAGCCTGCGTGATCTCCCGCCGGCGCGCATTCCATGCGGGGAGGCGGCTGAGCTCGACCCGCAACGCAGCCGCCTCGAGCTCGGACAGACGCGAGTTCCCACTCACTGCCGTGTGTTCGTAGCCCTCGGTGAGCCCGTGCGCGCGGAGCAACCGGACCTGCGCGGCGAGGTCGTCGTCGTCGGTGACGACCGCCCCGCCGTCGCCGATGCCGCCGAGGTTCTTCGTCGGGTAGAAGCTGTATGCGGCAGCGGCCGACGCTGCGGACGGATCGAGCGCGCCGTGCGCCTGGGCCGCGTCCTCGAGCACCGGGCGCCCGAGATCCGGGATGGTCGCGGGTCGGCCGTAGAGGTGCACGGGCACGACCGCGCGTGTCCGCTCGGTCACCGCCGCCGCGGCCTGATCGAGGTCGAGCGTGGCCGTGTCGCGAGCCACGTCGGCGAAGACGGGCGCGGCACCCGTCGCGCACACTGCCGCCGCTGTCGGCACCGCCGTCATGGCCGGCACCACGACCTCGTCACCGGGGCCGACGCCGAGCACGCGCAGGACGAGCCGCAGCGCTTCTGTTCCGGACGCGACGGCGACGGCGTGGCGCCGCCCGCAGAAGGCAGCGAACTCCGACTCGAACGCTTTGGTCTCGGGGCCGAGCAGGAACCACCCCGATCGGAGGACGCGTTCCACAGCCTCACCGAGCTCGGGTTGCAACGAGGCGACCCGGCGCGCGAGATCGACCACCGGAGGCCGTGCTGTCATCGTCGTCACAGGTATCGCGAGCGATTCGAGCGGTAGAACTCGATCGTCTTTGCGATCCCTTCGTCGAAGGACGTGCGCGGCTCCCACCCGAGAATGCGCTTCGCCTTCGAGGAGTCGCCGAAATACGAGCCGATGTCGATCGCGTCCCGGTCGTGCGGCCACGGGACCGATTCGACGGACCCCGAGCCGGCGGCGGTCACGATGGCCTCGGCGATCGTGCGCAGCGACAGATGCTCGTCGTTGCCCACGTTGAAGACCTCGCCCGGCGCCTCGGCCGACCGTGCCGTCAACAGCAGGCACTCGACCACGTCGTCGACGTAGAGGCAGTCGCGCTCTTGTGCGCCGTCACCGAACACCGTGATCGGCTCCCCAGAAAGCGCGCGTCGCACGAAGATCGGGAGGAAGCCTTGGAGGTCGTCACGCAGCCGCTGGCGGGGCCCGTACACGTTCGTGAGCCGCACGGAACTCCCCCGGATGCCGTACAGCTCCGCGTAAAGAAGGTGCAGCTGCTCGGCCGCCCACTTGCTGATCCCGTTGACGTCGACGGGTGACACAGGGTGCTCCTCGTCGACCGGGAGGTAGCGGGGATGACCGAAGATCTGCCGCGTTGACGTGTACACGACGACGGCCTCCGAACCGAGCTCGCGCAGGATCTCCAGGAAGCCGAGCTGGCTGGCGGCGTTGACCTCGAGGTCGAAGCGCGGTCGCGCCATCGAGTCGACGTGGCTCACCTGACCGGCGAGGTTGAACACGATCTCCGTCTCGGCGGCGGCGTCGCGCACCGCGCCGGCGTCACCCACGTCGGCTTCGATCACGGCGATCGGCCGCTCGGCGCCGTCGAGGTTGCGCCGATCACCCCCGTGGGTCGGGACGAGCGCGTCGACGACGGTGACGTCGGCGCCCGCCGCGGCGAGCGTCAGCGCGACGTTCGAGCCGATGAAGCCCAGCCCGCCGGTGACGAGGCACCGACGACCGGCAAACGAAGGAAGCAGTGAGCCGTCCAGAGCCTGGCCAGCCTACCGGCGGGCGCGCCGGTCCCCGGGTGCAGCCCCGAGCCGGGCCTCCATGGCTGAGCGCGTCTCACCGCGCACCGTGAGCCACACGTGCAGCACATCGTCGTCGAGCATGGACCGCAGCTCGACGGGATCGGCGGGCTCGATCGCAGCCCGGTACTCCAGCTCGGCGCTCACGGGAGCGCGCTCCGGTGCGAGCCGCGCCAGCTCGTCCTCGACCGCGTTCCAGTGCGCGGCGTTGTTCATGTGACCGAGCGGATCGAAGTCCGTCGCTCGGAGCGGCCACGGCCGGGCCGGCACATGATCAGCTGGCGCCGGTAGCCGGAGGCGGCCACTCACTTTGCGGCCGTCGGCGGCTTCGCCGTAGTGGTCGAAGAACCAGTCCCCCAGGCGGGCGGGACGGCCCGCGCGGTCCACGTACACCCAGATCGCGACGGCGTCGACGGCCGGCGCTCCGTCGACGGCAAGCACGGTGCGCCGTTCGGCCCATCGACCGCCCGTCCCGCTGCAGAACGTGGTCAGCTCGACACACTCGTCGTAACGCGGGAACCGCGTGACGAGGAGCCCGGTTCGCCGCGTCACCCACGCGCCGTCCAGCGTCACATCGATGTCGTCGACGTCGTCGCCGGCGACGTCCTGCAGGTACCGCGCGACAGCATCGAGGCGGAGTCGGTTCACCAAGTTCACGTCCCCGAGTCGCACACGTCGCTGCCGCACGAACCGGCGGCCCCGCTCGGGCGGCGGGAGGAACTCGAGCTTCACCGCGCCTCCACGTGCCGAAGCATCCGTGCGGACACTCTCGCACGCGCCTAGTGTCGCCGCGTTCGCTCGCCCTTCGGGGGGAACGGCAGAGCGAAAATGCACGGAGAACGGCTGGGAGCACGGTAGGAGAACGACATGGCAGGCTTCCTCGACCGGCTCGGTCAGGGTGCTGCGCGGCACAAGTGGCTCACGATCGGCGTCTGGTTGCTGGTCGCCGTTGTGCTCGTCGTGGCGGCGGAGGCCTCCGGCGGCACGACGGTCGACGTGTTCAAGATCCCGGGTGCGCAGTCCGAGAAGGCGAGGGAGCTCCTCCAACAGCGGTTCCCGGCGCAGTCCGGCGACACCGCCGACGTCGCGTTCCAAGCGCGCAACGGGACGATCGCCGATCCGGCCAACCAGGCCGCCATCGCCGAGACGGAAGCGAACCTCCAGCCCGGCAAGATTCCTCACGTGACGCAGGTGACCGGACCGGCCACGCCGGTCGTCGGGCCGGCGTTCGTCTCGAACGACGGGACGATCGGATACCTGCGCGTCCAGTACGACCAGCGCGCGTCGAACCTGCCCACCAACGCGTTCGACCAGCTTGAGGCGGCGACGCAACCGGCCAAGCAGGCCGGCCTCCGGGTCGAGTTCGGCGGCGCGGTCACCGACTACTTCAACCGCAACGAGGGCGGGAACGCCGACGTCATCGGGCTCATCTTCGCCGTGATCATCCTGCTGATCGCGTTCGGGTCGGTGGTCGCGATGAGCCTCCCGATCGGGACGGCACTCGGCGGGCTCGCGATCGGTTTATCGATCATCACGCTGATCGCCGCCGTGACGGATATCGGGACGGTCGCGCCGACGTTGGCCACGATGATCGGGCTCGGTGTGGGGATCGACTACTCGCTGTTCATCGTCACGCGCCACCGCCAGAACCTCGAAGCCGGCATGGACATGAACGCGTCGATCGGGCTCGCCAACGGCACCGCTGGTCAGGCCGTCCTGTTCGCCGGCGGCACGGTGGTGATCGCGATCACGGGCCTGACGCTCGCCGGTATCCCGTACGTGACCCTGTTGGGCTTCATGTCCGCCATCGTCGTG
>JBKOZX010000141.1:0-3981 GCA_046726115.1 Actinomycetota bacterium
AGAAGAGGTAGTACCGCCCGCCGGCGCGCACCATCGACGGTCCTTCGACGACGTTGCCCTCCCACGGCTGATCGGCGCCGATGAGCGGGTGCGCATCGCCGTCGAACCGCAGGCCGTCGGACCCGAGGCGCTGCGACCAGATCTTGGCGTCGGCGCCCCGCCAGGTGAGGTACACCGTGCCGTCGGAATCCACGAAGGGGCTGGGGTCGATGGCATCGCCGCGACGGGGGCAGATCATCGCGTGCGGGGTGTCGTCCACGAACGGACCCTCGGGCGACGTCGCGACGGCGCGCGTGATGCACTGCGCGTCTCGACCCTTGTCCTTCGCCGTGTAGTAGGTGACGTAGATCGTCCCCGAGTCGGTCGCCCGGGGAAGAACCGATGGCGCCCATGTCGCGTTCGGCACCGCCCATCCCGGCAGCCCGGCGAGCGCGTTGCCGACGAAGACCCAGTTCCGAAGGTCGGTGGACTTGGCCACCTGGATGTCGCCGGCGCCGGCGTTCGTCGCGTACGCGTAGTACGTGTTGCCGACGCGCAACACGTACGGATCCGGGAAGTCGAACGCGAACACTGGGTGCGTCCCTCCGTTGGCGCCGACCGCCGCGTTGCACGCGAGCGACACGTTCTGGAGGGTGGTGATCGCGCTCGGTCGGTTGCCGCCCCCCAGGAACCCGAGTGATGTCTGCACGCCGTCGATGCACGTTTGCAGCGCGCCGATCTGACCCTGCTGCAGGAACGCGGTGCCTTGGGCGGCGTTCGACGAGCCCTGCGTCATCAGCAGCGTCTCCGCGGTGAGGGCGGCCGAATCTCGCACTTGGTCGCGTTCTGCCCCGCGTGCGGCGACCGCGGTTGCCGTCTTGGCCAGGACGTCGCGGGTTCTCCCGGTCTCGCGATGGGAGGTCTCGATGCCGTGGCGCGCGGACGCCAGCTGGTCGCGTTGGTGGCGGAGATCGATGAGTGCGATGGCGTTGGAGAAGACGACATAGCCGACGACCAGGCCGACGAGTGCAATCGCAGCGGGGAGACGCCATTGGTGGTGCACCGGCGGCCGCCTCGGCCGCGCCGGCGGCAGATTGCGGCGGGGGCGCGGCGGGGTGGTGGTCGCGTCGGCGGCTCGCCGGCCGTGGATGACGGCACGCGGGTTGAACGGTTCGGTCATCCGGGCGGCGCCCCGCTGAGCACGCTCTGCGCGTCTGCACACAGGAGCTGTGCCGACTGGAAGGTGGCGATCGCGCCGATGTCGGCCACGGACGTCTGGTTGAGCGCCGACGACACGCCGTTCAGGCACCGGCCGAGCGCCTCGATCTGGGGGCCCTGGAGCGCGACGACCTGACTGCTTGTCGACAGCTGCGCCTGCACGGCCTGGAGCTGCTGCTGGAGCTCACTCAGCTGCCGGTGCAGCTCGTCCCGCTGAGCGGTCGCGCTGGCCTCCTCACCGCGTGCGGCGGTGAGCTCTCCCCGTGCCGTCGCGACGGCGACACGCGCGCTCGCCAGCCCGTCCCGGGTCTGGCCGAGGTCGATCCGCGTGTCGTCGGCGGCCCGCCGGAGGACAATGTTGAGGCCGACCCCCGCGACGAGAAACACCACCAGCACGGCGACGCTCGCGCGGCGGTGACGGCGGATGAGTTCGACGAGGCGACGGACCAGCTCGGGCATCGTCCCAGGGGAGGCGAGAGGAGCGCCCACGATATCTGCGGGCTCTCCGCCGACGGGGTGCAACCCCCGGGCGTCCGGCCGTGGTCCCCGCAGTAAACTGCAAGGTCCCCTCCAGGAGCCGCGTGTGCCCGAGCAGTCCGATGGCGGCGTCAACGACCGCCGTGCCCACCCCGAGCTTGCCGCCGAGCAGCGGTACATCGACCGGGCGTACGACCGCCTCGACGAGATGCGCAAGGCCGCCGTCCGGGTGGCGGAGGGGTACTCCGAGGTGCGTCGGGGCGGCACGCACCAAGCCCGCCTCGAGCGGGACGCGGCGGCCGCGAACACCCGCCGCCGGCTCGCGGCGCTGAACATCGGGGAAGCCCCGCTGTGCTTCGGCCGCATCGATCTCGAACCGGAGCCCGGCGAGGAGCAGCCCGACGACGATCGCTTCTACATCGGCCGCATGTCGGTGACCGAGGCCGACCAGACGCCGCTCATCGTCGACTGGCGCGCTCCCGTCGCCGAGCCGTTCTACCGAGCCACCGGCGTCGAGCCCATGGGGGTCGTACGCCGGCGCCACTTCCAAACACGCGGCCGTCAGCTGCTCGGCATCGACGACGAGGTGTTCGACGCCGACGCCGCCGACGAGGCCGGCTTCACGATCGTCGGGGAGGCTGCGCTCCTGTCCGCGCTCGAACGCCATCGGACCGGTCGCATGGGCGACATCGTGGCCACGATCCAGGCCGAGCAGGACGAAGCGGTACGCGCGGCGTTGCCCGGCATCCTGGTCGTGGCCGGCGGTCCCGGGACGGGGAAGACGGCGGTCGCCCTACACCGGGCCGCGTACCTGCTGTACACGCACCGCCAGCGGCTCTCGTCGCGCGGTGTGTTGCTGGTGGGGCCGAGCCCGATCTTCCTCCGCTACATCGACGAGGTGCTGCCCTCACTGGGTGAGGACGACGTCCACCTCAGCACGGTCTCGGGCTTGAAGCCCCAACTGCCCGCGCGGACACCAGAACCACGAGAGCTCGCCACCCTGAAGGGCGACGCGCGCATGGCGCAGGTGATCGCGCGTGCGTTGCGCGACCGCGAGCGCCCGCTGCGTCACGATCTGGTCGTCGTGCTCGACGGTCACGCGCTGCGCCTCAGGAGGGCGGACTCGGCCCGGATCGTCGAGCGGGTGCGCCGGCGGCGCGGCGCGCACAACGCGCGGCGCCCGGCGGTCACGAAGCTCGTGCTCGATCACCTGCGCGAGCAGTACCGCCGCTCGCTCGTCGACGCGTACGAGCGCGACGCGAGCCGGATCGACCCCGACGCGGCTGAGCTGCCGCTGCCCGCGACAGACGACGAGGTGCTCGACTTGCCCGTCGCGGCGGCGCTGGCCCGGGGCGAGCGCCCGCCCGAGGACTGGGAGGCCGAGCTCACCGCACGCATCCGGCGCCAGCCCGCCGTGCGTGCTGCGCTCGAGCGCATGTGGCCGGTGCTGACGGGCGCCGAGCTCGTGCACGACCTGTTCAGCTTTCCCGCGCTCATCCGGTCGGCGGCGGAGGGCGTCTTCGGACGTGAGGAGTACCAGCTGCTCTCGCGACCCCGCTCGTCCAGCGTGCGCGACGTCGGGTGGACGGAGGCTGACGTCGCGCTCGTCGACGAGGCGGACGCGCTGCTCGGCCCGCCGGAGGCAGCGCGACCGCGCCGCCGTCGTCGCCGTCGCGGCGCTCCCGACAGCGCGCTCCAAGACGCAGCTCGCATGGTCGAGGAGCTGGGGCTCGGGGCGTACACGACGGCGGCGGAGGTCGTCGAGCGTTATGGGGGCGGGGCCACGCAGCGAGAGGACGGTGCGAGTGAGGCGCGCACGTTCGGTCACGTGCTGGTGGACGAGGCCCAGGATCTCAGCGCGATGCAGTGGCGCATGGTGGGGAGGCGGTGCCCGTCGGGATCGATGACGCTCGTCGGCGACTTCGGGCAGTCGAGTCGACCGGGCGCGTTGGGCGACTGGAAGTCGGTGGCCGACGAGCTTCCCGGTGACGAGCCGGCGCGTGTCGTGACGCTGTCCGTGAACTACCGGACGCCGGCCGAGATCATGGCCGTGGCCGACCGGGTTGTCGCCGCCGCCGCGCCGGGGGTCGAGCCGGCGCGGTCGGTTCGTCAGACGGGGCGGGCGCCGCGGTTCCTGGCCGTCGAGGCCGCCGACCTCGTGGCCGCGGCGGCCGACGCCGCCCGCGCCGACCACGTCGACGGCGGGATGACCGCGCTGATCGCACCCCGCGACCTGCACGACGATCTGGTGGCGGAGCTGTCGGATCTCGGCGCCGCCTCCGGGTCGGCCGAGGCGATCGACGCACC
>JBKOZX010000142.1:0-8429 GCA_046726115.1 Actinomycetota bacterium
GGGTCAGGTCGTGCTGGGCGAGGGAAACGGCAACTTCGAGGCCCGCGTTGTCGCCCGCGACCTCATGACCGGCGCCGAGCGGTGGTCGGTCCCGGCCCCGGCGTCGTTCGAGTCGGGTGTCGTGCCCGGCGCTGACGGCGACGACGTCGCCGTGTCCGACCACTTCGGGACGGTCACGCTCGTCGACGGGACCAGCGGCATGACGCGGTGGCAGACCTCGATGCACGAGCCGATCCTCGACACCCGGATGCTCCTCACGGCGCACGCGGTCGTACTCGCTACCTACGGCGGCAAGATCGTCATCCTCGACCGGGGCTCGGGCCGGATCGTCCGGCGTGTCGATCCCGCCGGCTTCCCGGTCGGCATCGGCCTGAGCCGCGGCCGGCTGGTCTTCGCCGTCCGTCTCGCCCGACCCGACCGGGTGGAAGCCGAAGGGCTGCCCTGAGAATCCGCCGCGGCGACGGCGGCTTTGCCGACCGTCGTCGCAGGAGCCGGAGCCCGCGACGGCGACCGGAAGGGCCCTAGACTGATCGTCACTCGGGCCCCGGTCCGAGAATTCGCACGCCCGCACCCCAAGGTCGCTCCGTCTTCACCGACGGGCGCAGCGGGCGGAAGTCAAAACCGAGGGAGAGACCCGTGGCTGTCGTCACCATGAAGCAGCTGCTGGAGGCCGGCGTCCATTTCGGCCACCAGACGCGCCGTTGGAACCCGAAGATGCGCCGTTTCATCTTCGGCGAGCGCAACGGCATCTACATCATCGATCTGCAGCAGACGCTCGAGCGGATCGACACTGCCTACCGGTTCATCCGCAGCACCGTCGAGAACGGCGGGACGGTCCTGTTCGTCGGGACCAAGAAGCAGGCGCAGGAGCCGGTCCAGGAGCAGGCGCAGCGCAGCGGCATGCCCTACGTCAACTACCGGTGGTTGGGCGGCTCGCTGACCAACTTCCAGACCGTCCATTCCAGGGTCACGCAGCTCCGCGAGCTCGAGCGCGTCGTCCAATCCGGCGAGACCGCGGCCATGCCGAAGAAGGAAGCGCTCAAGATCACGCGTGACCTCACGAAGCTGCAGCGGAACCTGGGTGGTATCCGCAGTCTCGAGAAGCTCCCTAGCGCCATCTTCGTGATCGACACCAAGAAGGAGCACATCGCGGTCACCGAGGCCAACCGGCTCGGCATCCCCGTCGTCGCGGTGGTCGACACCAACTGCGATCCCGATGTCATCGACTACGTGATCCCGGGCAACGACGACGCCATCCGCTCCGCCACGCTCATGAGCCGCATCGTCGCCGACGCCGTCGAGGAGGGCCGCGTGCTCGCCGAGCGGAAGGGCGTGAAGCCGGGCGGCACGGCGGAGGACGAGCCGCCCCCACCCGACCCGGAGGAGCAGCGTCGGAAGGCTGACGAGCAACGTCGCGCACGGGGCGAGGCGGTCAAGGCGCAGCAGGAGCGCGAGGCGCGCCTGCGGGAGACGGCGAGGAAGCCGCCGCCGCCCCCGCCGGACGGCGCCGGCGACGGGTCGTCCGAGACGACGCCGGAGAGCGCGTCGCCCGTCGAGGCGTCCGCCACCGAGGGGGGAACGTCCGATGGCTGAGATCTCGGCCAAGGACATCGCCGCCCTGCGGAAGCAGACCGGTGCGGGGGTGCTCGATTGCAGGACGGCGCTCGAGGAGTCGAACGGCGACCTGGAGGCGGCCAAGGACTGGCTGCGGACCCAGGGGCTCGCGGGGGCGGCCAAGCGCGCCGGCCGCGCCGCGCAAGACGGCGCGGTGGACGTGCTGGTCGAGGCCGCGACGGGCGCCGTGGTCGAGCTCACCTGCGAGACCGACTTCGTCGCCAAGGGCGACGAGTTCCGCAACACCGTCGCCGCGCTCACAAAGCTGGTCGCCGAGCACGGCGACGCCGACCTCGAGAGTCAGCCGTTCGACGGCGGGACCGTCGGCGAAGCCATCAAGCAGCTCGGCGCCAAGGTCGGCGAGAACGTCGAGCTCGGTCGGGTCGCGCGCTACGAGACCGACGACGGCATCGTCGACGGCTACAAGCACATCCAGAGCGACCGCGGGAACATCGGCGTGCTCGTCGAGCTCGGCGGAGTCGACGCTGCCGACCCGAAGGCCGGGGAGGTCGCGCACGACGTCGCGCTCCACGTCGCGTCGGCTGCGCCTCAATACGTCGCGCGCGACGATGTGCCCGCCGACGTGGTGGACAAGGAGCGAGCCGTGCTCGAGGAGCTCACCCGCAACGAGGGGAAGCCCGAGCAGGCGATCCCGAAGATCGTCGAAGGCCGGCTCAACGGTTTCTACAAGACGACCGTCCTCGTCGAGCAGCCGTTCATCCGCGACCCGAAGACGACGGTCGGCAAGCTGCTCGGCGAGCTCGGCAAGAACGCGGTCGTCCGACGGTTCGTGCGGATCCAGGTCGGCGAAGAGTAAGGAGACGCGTGGGCGAGCCGTCCCGGTACGACCGGGTGGTGCTGAAGCTCTCGGGCGAGGTGTTCGCCGACACGTCCACGGGCTCCGGCATCGACCGCGCCGTCGTCCAGCGCATCGCCGAGGAGGTCGCGGTCTCCCATGCCGAGCTCGGCGTCGAGATCGCAATCGTCGTCGGCGGCGGGAACATCTTCCGCGGCATGCCCGGCGCCGACCGCGGCATGGACCGCGCCCGCGCCGACTACATGGGCATGCTGGCGACGGTCATCAACGCGCTCGCATTGCAGGACGCGCTCGAGGCGGTCGACCAGCCGACGCGGGTCCAGACCGCGATCGCGATGGCCCAGATCGCCGAGCCGTACATCCCCCGCCGCGCGATCCGGCATCTCGAGAAGGGGCGGGTCGTCGTGTTCGCCGCCGGTACCGGCAACCCGTACTTCACGACCGACACCACCGCCGCGCTGCGAGCGGCCGAGATCGGCGCTGCCGCGATCCTGAAGGGCACCCACTCCGGCGTCGACGGCGTCTACAGCGCCGACCCCCGCCTCGATCCCGCGGCCGTGAAGCTCGAGCACGTCAGCCACTTCGAGGTGCTGAACCGGCGCCTGCAGGTCATGGACTCGACCGCCATCACCTTCTGCATGGACAACCAGCTGCCGATCATCGTCTTCGATGTGAGCGCGCCCGGGAACATTCACCGGGCTTTGGTCGGCGAGCACATCGGGACGCTGGTCAGCTCGGCGGAGACACGATGAGGTGCGGCAGCGGCGGCTTTGCCGACCGTCGCCGCAGAGCCGGAGCTTGCGACGGCGCCAAGGAGGGGACGTGAGTGACGACGGCGACGCGATGCGCACGCTCGTGCTCGACGAGTGCCGCGACAAGATGCGCAAGGCGGTCGGGCACCTGCAGGAGGAGTTCGCCGGCATCCGCACGGGTCGAGCGACGCCCGGTCTCGTCGAGAAGCTGAAGGTCGACTACTACGGCCAGGAGACCCCGCTCCAGCAGCTGGCCGGGTTCAGCGTTCCGGAGCCACGGCTCCTCGTCATCTCGCCCTACGACAAGGGTTCGATGGCGGCGATCGAGAAGGCGATCCAAGCCAGCGACCTCGGCATCAACCCGTCGAACGACGGGCAGGTCGTGCGCCTCGCCTTCCCCACCCTGACCGAGGACCGCCGTCGCGAGCTCGTCAAGGTCGTGAAGCACCGGGCCGAGGAGGCCCGGGTTGCGGTGCGCAACATCCGGCGGCAGGCCCGCCACGAGCTCGAGGCGCTCGAGAAGGACGCCGACATCTCGAAGAACGATCTCGATCGCGCCGAGAAGGACCTCGAGAAGCGCACGCACACGACGATCGAGGCGATCGACGAGATGCTGCATCACAAGGAGCAAGAGCTGCTGGAGGTCTAATCCCGGCTCCGCCGTGAAACACCAGGTCACGGTGACGCGGGCGACGGGTGTCGACAACTTCGCCGAGACCAGCGTCTAGCCTGGGAACGGGCCGGAAGGGGGTGCCGTGTCCGACTGGCGTGACGATCACGAGCGGGATCCGCTCGATTTCGAAGACGAAGAGCCTTTGCCTCGCGGCGAGGGCGAGGGCGTGCGCGTCCTCGGGCCGGACCAGGCCGAGCCCCCGCCCGCGCCTCGACGCGGCCGGCGCGCCGTCGACGACTCCGAGGAGTTCTGGGGCGAGCGCGCGACCGACTTCGAGCTCGGCAAGGACGCCACGTGGTCGGCTTCGGGGGAGGGCCTCACCGAGCCCGAGCCGCGCCGACGGTCACGACGCTCCCGCCGGGCCGCCCGACGGGCCGCAGGCGGCACCCCGCCGCCCGCGTCGACGCCGCCGCCGGCCCAACCTCGGCCGGACGCCAGCGGGCCCGTGCAGCTCCCGCACTGGACCGAGCCCCCCACGGGGGAGGTGCCGACCGTCATCTCCGGCGAGCAGCCTGCGACCCCGCCCGATGACGACCTCGACCGCTGGGCGTCGGCGAGCGGCCAGACGCCCCGCTACCGCGTCGAGGACAGCGATTGGGCCGAGGGCGACTTCTCGAGCCCGGAGCTCCTCAAGGACGACTCGCTGGCGCTCGGCGCACTGAACGACCGCGACGCTCCGGTTGCGGACGACGACGAAGCGTTCGAGGAGGAGGTCGCCGCCCGCCGCCGCGGCGGTCCCTCGAAGCGCAGGCCCCGTCCCGACCGTCGCGGCACCCTCGAGGAGGAGCACCCCGCTCCCGCCGAGGAGGAGTCGGGGCCACCTGCCGACCTCATGACCCGCGTCCTCACCGGCGTCGCGATCGCGGTCGTCGCGCTCATCATGCTGAAGCTCGGGCGCGGGCCGGCCACCTTCTTGATCGCGGTGATCGTCGGCGTCGCCGCGTTCGAGATGTACGACGCGTTCCGGCGTGCGGGTTATCACCCGGCAACCGTGATCGGGCTGCTCGGGTGCCTGTCCATCGTCGGGATCGCGTACAAGCGGGGGCTCGCCGCGTTCCCGCTGGTGACGGTCCTGGTCGTCGCGTTCACCATGCTCTGGTACATGGCCGAGGTCGTGAAGGCCCGCCCGATCGTCAACATCGGGATCACCGTGTTCGGGTTCGTCTACATCGGCATCTTCGGCGCGTTCGCGGGCCTGCTGCTGAGCGCGCCCGACGGCACGGGTCTCATCATCGGGCTTGCGATCTGCGCGATCGGCTACGACGTGTTCGGCTACTTCATCGGCACGCAGTTCGGCCGCAGCCGAATGTCGCCGCGCCTCTCACCGAACAAGACCTGGGAAGGCCTGTTCGGCGGGATGGTCGCGTCGATCATTCTCGGCGGGATCGTCGGGAAGGTGCTCGCGCCCTGGGACGGCAAGATCAGCCACGGCATCGCGCTCGGGTTGGTCGTCGCCATCGTCGCCCCGATCGGTGACCTGTGCGAGTCGATGATCAAGCGTGACCTCGGCCTGAAGGATCTCGGCACAATCCTGCCCGGGCACGGCGGCGTCCTCGACCGCTTCGACGCGATGCTGTTCTGCCTCCCGGCCGTCTACTACCTGGCCATTCAGCTCAAGATCGGATGAGCCGGGCGACGACGAACGTCGTCCTGCTCGGATCGACGGGGTCCATCGGGACGCAGGCGCTCGAGGTCATCTCGTCGCACCGCGATCGCTACCGCGTCGTGGCGCTGGCCGCCGGTCGCAACGAGGAGCTGCTCGCGCAGCAAGCAGCGGAGTTCGGGGTCGCGCCAGACCGCGCCCGCATCGGCCTCGACGCGCCCGACACGCTCGCCGAGCTCGCGGCACTGCCTGAAGCCGACGTCGTCCTCAACGCCGTCGTCGGGTTCGCGGGGTTGCCCGCCACGCTGTCCGCGCTCGAGCACGGCAAGCGGCTGGCACTGGCGAACAAGGAGAGCCTCATCGCCGGCGGCCCCGTCGTCGCCAAGGTGCGCGGGCAGGGCGGGGGCGAGATCATCCCCGTCGACTCCGAGCACTCCGCCGTGTACCAGGCGCTGCGCACCGGCGCCGCGCACGAGGTGCGGCGCGTCCTGCTCACCGCCAGCGGCGGTCCGTTCCGCGGCAAGTCGCGGGCCGAGCTCAAGCGCGTGACCGTCGCCGACGCACTGCAACACCCGACCTGGAGCATGGGTGCCAAGATCACCATCGACTCGTCGACGCTGATGAACAAAGGCCTCGAGGTGATCGAGGCGCACGAGCTGTTCGGCGTCGACTTCGACCGCGTCGACGTCGTCGTGCACCCCCAGTCGATCGTGCACGGCATGGTGGAGTTCACCGACGGCGCCACCATCGCCCAGCTGTCCCGGCCCGACATGCGGCTCCCGATCGGGTTGGCGCTCGGCGCACCCGACCGCCTCGAAGAGGCGTTCGGCCCCATCGACTGGAGCCAGCTCGGCACGCTCACGTTCGAGTCGCCCGACCTCGAGGCGTTCCCGTGCCTCGGGCTGGCGTACCGCGCCGGCCGCGCCGGCGGTGGAGCGCCGGCGACGCTGAGCGCCGCCAACGAGGTCGCGGTGGAGGCCTTCCTGGGCGGCCGGATCCCGTGGCTGGGCATCGCCGCCGTGGTGGAGGACGTCATGGGACGGGGCACCGGGAACGTCGAGGAGGTCGCCGACGTTCTCGAAGCTGACCGGGTCGCGCGCGAGCGCGCCCGGGAAGCGGTGGAACGGAGAAGCGCAGCGTGAAGGACCCGTTGGAAGAGGCCGGCGCGGACGTGACGCGCCGCGGGGCGGGAATCTCGCTCCTGATCGTCCTGCTCGGTCTCGTCGTCCTGGCGATCCTGCGCCCGTCGACGATCGACACGCTGGCGATCATCTTCGGGATCATCGCGTTGATCATGCTGCACGAGGCCGGCCACTACTTCACGGCCAAGCGCGCCGGCATGAAGGTCACCGAGTTCTTCCTCGGTTTCGGGCCACGCGTGTGGTCGTTCCGGCGCGGCGAGACCGAGTACGGCGTGAAGGCCATTCCGGCCGGCGGCTACGTCCGCATCGTCGGGATGAGCAACCTCGAGGACATCGAACCCGACGAGGAGCCCCGCACGTTCCGTCACGGCACCTTCGGCAACCGCCTGACGGTGATCCTCGCCGGCGTGTCCGTGAACCTCGTCCTCGCTTACCTGCTCATCTATGTCGCGCTCATCGGTCGCGGACTTCCCGACACCCTCCAGGCCCAGGTCAACCGCGTGCTCCCCCACAGCCCGGCGGCAGCGGCGGGCATTCGCGACGGCGACAAGATCGTCAGCATCGACGGGCATCGCCTGGACGTCGACCGGGACATCGCCCAGGCACTCGACAACCGCGCCGGCAAGCCCACCGTGATCGTCGTGCAGCGCGCCGGCGGCGGTACCGAGACGCTCGAGGCGACCCCGAAGGAACGGAGCAGCAGCGACCACAGCGGGATCATCGGCGTCGAGATCAGTCAGAGCGTGTCGTCGTACGAGTCCTTCTCGCCCTTCACGGCGGTGCCCCAGTCGTTCAAGACCATGGGCCAGATCACGAGCGATACCGCACTGGGCATCGGTCGTATCTTCTCGCCGGCGGGGATCGAGCAGTACAGCAAGAACTTCACGAGCAACGCACCGAAGCAGGGGAGCCCCGCGGCCCAGGAGCGCCCGCGCTCCATCATCGGGATCGTCGACATCGGCGGTGACCTCGTCGGTGGGAACGTGTGGAACCTGTTGTTCCTGCTCGGCGCGATCAACCTCATCGTCGCCTTGTTCAACCTCCTCCCGCTGCTGCCGTTCGACGGCGGGCACGCCGCGGTCGTGCTCTACGAGCAGGCCGCGTCGAAGATCCGCGGGCGTCAGGTCCGGGTCGACTTCCGGCGTCTCGTTCCCGTCACCGCGTTGGTGCTGGTTGTGTTCCTGACGCTCGGGTTGTCGGCGATGTTCCTCGACATCCGCCAGATCTTCGCCGGATCTTGACCTCGCGCGAGGCCACGCGCTTCGCTCGTTCTCCCGGCCGCCCGTAGGCTGGCTCGAGATGTACGAGCGGCGGAAGACCCGGCAGATCCACGTCGGCGACGTGCCGGTGGGCGGCGGTGCGCCCGTCTCGGTGCAGTCGATGACGACCACCAAGACCGCCGACGTCGACGGCACGCTCACCCAGATCTACGCGCTCGCGGCGGCCGGCGCCGACATCGTGCGCTGCACCTGCAACGAGGAAGAAGCCGCCGAGGGCCTGGCCCAGATCGTGCCCCGGGCGCCCGTCCCGCTCGTCGCCGACATCCACTTCCAGTACAAGCTCGCGCTGGCCGCGATGGAAGCCGGTGTGCAGGCGCTCCGGCTCAACCCCGGCAACATCCGCAAGCCCGAGCAGATCAAGACCGTTGCCCGTGAGGCCAAGGACCGCGGGCTGCCCATCCGCATCGGCGTCAACGCCGGCAGCCTCGATCCCGACATCGCGCAGCGTCACGGAGGCGCGACCCCCGAGGCGCTGGTGGCGTCGGCACAACGCGAGCTCGCCTATTTCGACGAGGTCGGGTTCGAGGACGTGAAGATCTCGGTGAAGG
>JBKOZX010000143.1:0-3475 GCA_046726115.1 Actinomycetota bacterium
GGCGCCGCTGCGTCCCGGATTGCGGGCGCTCGCACGGTCGTGGCCGACGCCGTCGATCCCGCGGCCGTTGGACGCGCGCTCGAGAACGTCGACCACGTCGTTTGGTGCGCGGGCGGCCTCCTGCCGGCCGATTCCAACCTCGACCCGATCGCCGACATCCGGGAGGCCCTGCCGCCCCTCCTCGCGACGCTTGAAGCGATCCGGCGACGACCTGGCGTCGGACTGACGTTCATGTCGTCGGGCGGAACGGTGTACGGCAATCCCATGTTCCTGCCCGTCCCCGAGTCGCATCCCACGAGCCCGCTCACCTCGCACGGCGTCACGAAGGTCGCAGCCGAGCAGTACCTCGGCCTGTACCAAGACGTGTACGGGTTGCCTGTGCTGATCCTGCGCTGCGGCAACGTGTACGGCGAGGGGCAGCGCGGCGACCGCAGCCAAGGCGTTATCGCCGCGGGCCTCACCGGCGTCCAGACCGGCCGGCCATTTCCCATGTTCGGCGACGGCTCCTCGGAACGCGACTACCTCTACATCGGTGACGTGGTCGACGTCGTCTGCGAGTTGCTGGGGCGCACCGATGTACCCAGGGTCGTGAACGTCGGCTCCGGACGGGGCGCAACCGTGGCTGAGGTGGTCGCGTCGATCGAATCGGTGACCGGCACGACCATGACCCTCGATCCGCGACCGGCTCGCCCGGGTGACGTGTCGCGGATCGTGCTCGACACGAGCCTCCTGCAGTCCCTCGTCCCGTTCGATCCACTCCCGCTTCGAGATGGCATCGCTCTTACCTGGACCGCGCTCGTCGAAGGTGAATTCGCATCGCGGTGACCTCGCTGCACCGGCTGCTCGCGCAGCTCCTCCGCATCGGAGCCCGAACTCGGCACCACGCCCGCCGGGCCCTGCGAGCGGTACGCCGGGCCGGGCCGGGCCGGTCGAACGGGGCCGTGGAGTCCGCTCGCAGCTCGCTCGCGGACGTCGTGCACGTGACCGGCTGGGCGTACTGCCCGAACGAGCCCGTCGAAACCGTCGTGATCCTCGTCGACGGCGAGCCCCGGGCCGTGGCCGAGCTCGGCGTGCCGCGCCGGGATGTCGCCGCCGCCTTCCGCTACGCAGCCGGAAGCGGGCGAGCCGGTTGGTCGGCGACCTTCGCGGTCCCTGAGTTGGCGGGCGTCCGGGTGGCGGTCGGCGCCCTGGCCGTCACGACCGCCGGCCTCGTCGAGCGCTTCGACCCCGTGCCGGTCACGGTGGCAACCGAGGAGGAGGCCGGACGAGAGGGGTGCATCGAGATCCCGGTCTCGGGCGCCGAGGTGCCGCCCGATGTCGTGACCGTGGAGGGATGGGCCCTACCCCGAGAGCCGCTGGCCCGCGTGGAGCTTCGCGTCGACGGCCGAAGCGCCGGACTCGCGCGCCCGCTGGCCGCGCCGCGTCCCGATCTCGCGCCGTCGCCGCGGCCAACCGCTCCGCTCGCCGGGTTCGTCCACACCGTCGACCTGGGTGCGCGCGAGTCCGGCGATCGCGTGCGCATCGACGGCGACGTCGTCACCCGCAGCGGGCAGCACATGGCGCTCGAGGGCATCGAGGTCGTCGTACGGAGCCGCTCCGACGCGTCGGCCGTCCCGCGCGGCGTGGACACGCTGCGGGCACGGGTCGCCGACGCCTGCGCGCGCCCATCCGCGGTCGCGGAGCCGCCGGTGCGGCTGCTCGTCGTCACACACCACCTCGGCCTCGGCGGCGGCCAGCTGTATCTGGCGGAGCTGCTCCGGCGCCTTCTCGTCGAGCTCGACATCTCGTGCCTCGTCGTCGCGCCCCGTGACGGGCCGCTGCGCGCCGCGTTCGAGGACCTCGGCGCGACCGTTCACCTGAGCGGCGAGTTCCCGGCCGCATCGCCAGAGCGGTACGAGGCCACACTGCTCGAGCTGGCCACGCTCGCACGCGAGCACGGCTGCAACGTGGCTGTCGTGAACACCATGGGCGCGCACATCGGCGCCGATCTCGCGCGCCGGCTCTCGATCCCGGCCGTGTGGGCGATCCACGAGAGCTACACGCTGGGCGAGTTCTGGCTCGCCGCGTACGGCGCCGACGGGAGCCACCCGTACGTGAGAGCGCAGGCGATCGAAGCGCTCCGCAGCATGGCGACACTCGTGTTCGAGGCCGACGCGACCCGGCGCGAATACGAGCCGTACGGCGACGGCGGTCGCCTCATCACGGTGCCGTACGGCATCACCGTGGCGGACATCGACCGCTACCGGGCCGACGCGGACCGCGCCGGCCTCCGCCACGCTGCCGGCATCCCGGACGGCGCCAACCTCCTCTTGTGCATGGGCACCTACGAGCCGCGCAAGGCGCAGGGTGCCCTCGCGCTCGCCTTTGCAGAAGTCGCCGACGAGTTCCCCGACACGGTGCTCGCATTCGTCGGTGACACGGGCGAGCCGTACGCCCAGGCCGTCCACGACGTCGTGGCGCGGCTCGGCCTCCGGGATCGAGTTCGCCTCGTGCCGGTCGTCGCCGACAGCTACGCGTGGTACCTGATGGCCGACGCGTTCGTCAGCGCCTCCGATGTCGAGTCGCTTCCGCGCTCGGTGCTCGAAGCCATGGCGTTCGAGGTGCCGGTGCTGGCCGCGTCGGTCTACGGGCTCCCCGAGCTCATCGACGACGGCACCAACGGCCTGCTCTGCGCGCCGCGAGACGTCGACGCGCTCGTTGCCGGTCTCCGGCGGCTGCTCGGCCTCGCGCCCGAGCAACGGGCCGCGCTCGGCGTCGCCGCCGCCAAGCTCGTGCGGGACCGGTACGACGCCTCCGGCTATGCCGGGGTGTACCGGACCCTGGTGCGCGGTCTGCTGGCGAACCCGACGGCGCTGCCGCGCGATCTGCTCGCACCGTGAGAGCGCCGTCCGCCGGTTGGCCCGCGGGCAGTCCTCACGTGCTCGTCACCGACGGGTGGTTGGCCAACGCCGGTGACGCGGCCATCGCCCTCGCCGTCGATCGGCTCGTTCGGTCGGTGTGGCCCGATGCAGCCGTGCTGCACGCCGCCTACCACGCCGACCTCGTCGGAGACGAGGTCCCCGAGCTCGATTTCGTCCCGCCGATCGACGCGCTGCTCGGCGTCGACGGCGCCGGCCCGGCCCCCGACGCGTGGGCGTCGCACGGGGAGCGCCTCGTGCGCGACGCCGATCTCGTCGTGAGCCAGGGCGGCGGGTTCCTGCTCGAGCATTACGCGCCGTGGCCGCGCCTGTTCGCGCACGTCCGCGTGCTCGACCTCGGCGTGCCACTCGTCATCCTCGGCCAGACGATCGGGACGTTCCGGGCCGCGCGCGCACGCGCGCTGCTACGCCGATCGCTCGGCGCGGCCGCCGCCGTCAGCGTCCGCGATGCGCCGTCTTTCGTGCACGCGGTCGAGCTCGGCGCGGGGCGGTCGCGGGTCGTGCAGACGTCCGACCTGTCGCTACTGCTGTTCCCCGACCCGCCGACGGCTCAGCCC